>CAYHRC010000211.1:0-5402 GCA_964358565.1 uncultured Sphingobacterium sp.
ATAGACCCTGCTATTGCTTCATCTATCATAATTACCACCTTTACGGATGTTTTCGGATTCTTAATTCTTCTGGGTTTAGCCAGCAGATTACTATTGTAGTAATTACCACGCTTCTAATGCATTTTCCATTTTCAGCCTGACGTTTTTATTTTAAATTTGCGCAACCCGCAGATGGGAAAGATAAACTTATGAACGAGATCAGAAACAACTGGACCAAAGAAGAGATATCAGACATTTACCACAGTCCATTACTTGATTTAATTTACCGTGCTGCCACTGTCCATAGAGAAAATCAGGATTATTCTGAAGTTCAGATAAGCAGTTTATTATCTATCAAAACCGGTGGCTGCCCGGAAGATTGTGCATACTGTCCACAGGCTGCGAGGTATAATACAGATCTTGAAGTTCAGGCTTTGATGTCGGTTGATGCGGTAACGGAAGCAGCTCAGAAAGCCAAAGATGCGGGGGCATCACGTTTATGTATGGGAGCCGCCTGGCGGGAAGTCAGAGATAACCGTGACTTTGACCGCGTTATAGACATGGTAAAATCTGTGAATTCTCTCGATATGGAGGTTTGCTGTACCCTAGGCATGTTAAGCGCAAGCCAGGCACAAAGATTGGCCGATGCCGGACTGTATGCCTATAACCATAATCTGGATACATCTGAAGATGATTATAAGCGGATAATTACAACCCGTACATATGATGATCGCTTAAAAACGATCGAAAATGCGCGTAAAGCAAAACTTACGGTTTGCAGCGGAGGCATAATAGGGCTTGGTGAAACGGTAGGAGACCGCATATCCATGCTTAAAACCTTGTCTTGTATGTCAAGGCACCCCGAATCCGTGCCCATTAACGCCCTTGTTCCTGTCAAAGGCACCCCTTTAGCCGACCAGCCAAAAGTACCCATATGGGATATGATCAGAATGATAGCTACTGCACGTATCATTATGCCAAAGACTGTGGTTCGTTTATCGGCAGGCAGGACAGAAATGAGCCTGACTGACCAGGCATTTTGTTTTATGGCAGGAGCCAATTCCATATTTGCAGGAGATAAATTACTCACAACCCCAAATCCGGCTTTCAACGAAGACATGGAAATGTTTAAATTATTGGGTCTTAAACCGCGTGAGGCTTTCAAAAATGGCAGGCCGCAACAAAAGGCCGAAGAAACGGTTTAGCATATATTGGCTATTCGGGTAAGGGATTAATCTGAATTGATGAAACCTGCATGAGCTTGCCGCTCTCAAAACTGAAATGAGAAAAGCTCATGCAAGCTTCATTGCAGATAAAAAACAAATTATTCTCTGATGAAAAAGAAATACCGGATCATTTACGTTTACGATGCTTTATGCGGCTGGTGCTACGGATTCAGTAAGGTCATCACTTTTTATTTTGAAAAAAATCAGGACCTTTTCGAATTTGAAGTGCTTAGTGGAGGGATGATGATCGGGGAAAGGAAAGGTACAATTGATCAAATAGCTCCTTACATAAAAAATGCTTACAAAACTGTTGAAGATACCACAGGAATAAAGTTTGGGGAAGCTTATCTCAGGCATTTAGAAACCGGTACAATGGTGCTTGATTCAGAAAAGCCTGCTATCGCTCTTTCAGTTTTTAAAAGCTATCAGCCTGACCAGGCAATACCTTTTGTCCACGATCTTCAAAATGCGATATATTTTGATGGAAAAGATCCTAATGAAAACGAAGTTTATAGGTATCTGGCGGTCAATTTTGGAATTGACCCCGATGATTTTGAAATGAAGCTTAATCAGGAAACTTTTAAAGAGGCTGCATATTATGATTTTGCTCTTGCCAAACAATTGCAGGTACAGGGATATCCTGCGGTATTAATCCAGGCAAATGAAAGCAGCTTTTATCTGGTTGCAAAAGGCTATACAGATCTTGATACTTTTGAACATAGGATCAGCAATATTATGAAAGAGCTTGAGGGCAGCAACTCATAAGCTATTCTGAGTCAATTTTTGGATGTCCAGGATCAGCTTGTTAATTAATTCGAGTTGTTCATATAACAAACCGGTATCGCTTGTATGAGCTTCTGTTCTTTCTTCAGGGGCATTAATTTCAGCATCTTTAAAATCCTTATCACCCATCTTACGTATTATTTCTCCTAAAGTATATGCAGACTTACGGATCGATTTTATATTAGCTCCATTTGGAACGATATTTTCAACATACTGAAGGTTAGTTATCAGCGTAGCGATATAAGAAGATAACATATGGTTCAACACTACAAACTTGTGGATATCCTTAGTGTTCTTTTGCTTATTCTTGGGTTCTGATAACATTCGCTGGAAAGCACTTCCTAAATTCGCTGAATTAACATATACATCCTTGCGGGCCAATTTATAAGCAGTGATATCCATTTGCTTTCCTGTTAGCATATCTGCAATTTTCATCAAATAATGATAATTAGATATTAAAACTTCACGCATGAAGTTCTTTAACTGATAATATTCCCAATTTGGCAAAATGATATAACTTGCTGTAAGGGCAATAAAAGAGCCAACAAACGTATCAATTATCCTTTCCTGAGCTATGTTAAGATTATTTTCTCCCAAAAAGCTAAAGAGGATAAGTGTATAGGGGGTCATAAATAAAACACTGACAATATAATTAAGACGCTGAAAGCTGTAGGAAGCCACCATAAAAACAAGCAGGAAGATGAAAAGAATGGTCTGGTCTTTAACAAAGATCAGGATTAATGCCCCGGCTATTCCACCAGCCAGCGTTCCTATTAAACGCTGGACGTTCCTTTGTTTGGTTAGGCTGTATGCAGGCTTCAGGATCACAAGTATAGTGAGGAGGATCCAGTAGCTGTGATGGCCGAAGGGAAATAGCTTGGAGACCAAAAATCCAATCAGGCACATTAATGCAACACGTACAGCATGCCGGAATATGGAAGATTTCGGACTTAGATTTTCTTTGAGGATCTTCAGGTCAAAATCCTGATGAGAAACGAACTTGTTAAAATATTCCTTGCCCTTTAAAGATGCCGGAAGCTGCTGATCATTATAATAACTATATATTGTTTGAATACGACTGACCATATTCCTGACATTGATGAGGATCTTTTTTAAGACCAGGCTATTTATCCCTTGTTCTTCAACGTTATCGATACTTAGCTTTAAATTTTCAAGATCTGTTTTGAAATCATGATGACGACGGGGTTTAACATTTTTAATTATTGAAAAACTTAAATTTTCCAGTTCATCTGCCAGTTTGATTATAATTTCTTTGAATCTGTTAAGAGTTTCAGTTTTCCCATATGTATTCCGTATCGCCTGATAATCATAATGTGTGGCCATGCTTTGCTCAAACAGGTCAACAATATCCACAAAAACTAAAATAAGCAGCCTGCCCGTACTAGTAGATTCTTCGATCATCAGCCGTGTTTTGAACAATAATTCTCTGACAGAATCCTGCTGCTGATTGACTGTTACCTGTTGAGAGATCAGCTTTTTATAATTTTCATTAAAATCAGTATTTACATCATAAAAATCTGCCTTAAGCTTAACAAATTTAGCCACCTCTGCAATGCATTCACTTAAAGCTTGCTGAGCGAGACGGTATGGCCGGATCTGAGTTAATGAAATACTCATCAACATATACCAGATACCACCAATAAGTATGTAAAGGGCATGTCTCCAGGTTCCGATGCTGGCTAGTACATCCTGGTCTATAGTAAGGATCATCACCAATAAGGCTGCTGTTCCTACAGCTGATGCGCGATTACCATAAACAGAGAACATGGAATAAAAAAAACATAGCAGGAGGATCTCAATACCAATCAGAATTGGGGAACTATTGATCAGGCCTGTCAAAACTGCGGTAAGAAAAACAAAAATATTGCAAAAGAGCATCCCATTTCGCTTGTGGCTTATCGGTCCAGGGTTATCTGCAATGCTTACACAAAGTGCCCCTAATGAGATAGTAAGCCCGACAGCAAGGAGACCCAGTTGGTAAAAAATAAGAGAGGGGAGAAGGACACCAAAAGTAATGCGTAATCCGTCAGAAAAATATTGGCTTAAAATAAAAGTTTTAATTTCCCGCGATTGGTTCATTCAGAGCAAATGACGTATAATGACAAAGACTTGGGCCTTAAGTTATACAAAAATACCCTTATCTGCCGGATTAAGAATAGATAAGAGCATTTTCCATCTTAATTTAGATAGCTGTCACACTGGTCACAATATTTCCCCATGTGGGCCTTAGAATACTGTGCATTCAATGTAAGCCCTATTCGTAAGCTTCTGAGCTACTGCAGAGGTCATGCCACCGGGTATTTGTTCAATTTTCCAATCGTATTCTTCAAAATAATCAGATTTATTTGAAGCAAATTCAATCAATTTTTGAATAATGTGGAATATTGTTCAGACAGCAATTGTTAAGTATTCAAGCCTGCACATCAAAACAATAGGCCGGAATGATAAAAGATACATATACACAGATATCATATTGTTTATAACCCTGACTTAAGTGTTCAAAAGCTGTTAATAAAAAAATGCAATTTTACTTGACAAAGGTTATAAGTACCAAAGTTTGAAAGAACTTAGGACGAGGAGCCGGTTAAAATACAGAAGCTTATACTTTTGAGTGACTACGGTTGCAAAAAAAGTGAAAACGGAAACCCCCGATCGTAAGATTAAGGTTTCCGTTTTCTTTTTACTGGTTTTCAGGTGCTCCTTCTTCTTCATAGATAAACAATATAATTCCTCAATAATTTCCCTGGCAAATCAACTCAAAAGGATTATTTCTATTAAGAATTTTATTATCAAGCAGAATTTTAGCTGCGTGATTGCCAGTTATATTCCAAAATGTTGATAGTATTCAGCTATATTAATGTTGGTAAGGCTAGTAATTATTATAAAATATTGATTATCAATAAATTAATTCATGAGATAAATAAAAGATTGTCTAATAAGATGTTAATAAAAAATTGAAATAATACTTGACACATGTACTTAAAAGTACTATCTTAGATTTATTAAGACGGACGTGTTTTAATCGCCTGAAGAAATATCCATAAAAATCCGAAGCTTTCGAGCTTCACCAGATTTCGGATAATTTAAGCTTTACTTCAGACCGGCATCGTGAGATAAAGGCTGAATACTAAAGTTCCAAAAGACAGGCATTACCTATGTTGCAGTTCATTTCAAGGAATGAATGCAATGACAAAGTAAAAGGTTTCGGGTGCCAAAAGTTTGAAAAGACTGAGGAAACGGACCGGTTAGAATAATAAAATCTTAATACTTTTTAGTAACTACGGTTACGAAAAAAGTTGAAACGGGAACCCCAATCGAAAGAGTAAGGTTTCCGTTTCTTTTTTTAATCATTTCCAGGTGCATGCTTGTGCTTTACGTTTCAAATAGTTTCCA
>CAYHRC010000212.1:0-5369 GCA_964358565.1 uncultured Sphingobacterium sp.
AGACTATCTGAATATCCTTTTTATAATCGAGGATCTCATCCGGAAAGCATTCCCATTGAACCAGGTCGACCAAATGAGTAGTAATATCCACAATGCCTTCACCCTGCTGTTTTACATCAAAGAACCAGGCCGGTCTTACAAGCGGAACGCCTGAAACACTCTTAAAAAAATGATGAACGCTTTCCTTGGTAACGGCAGGATTTTCCGGACTTCCCTGTTCAAGCTTACCAAATGACGGCAAATGAGCAAATTCCTTTTGCAGGATACTATTGATCTCATGCCTTTCGGTCATAATATCATAAAGCAGTACCTTGTTTTTTTTGGCGGTAGCAAAGGCTTTCACAAGAGCGTTAAATCCCTCTTTATCAATAGCCATAGGTTTATCTGCCAGCACGTTCAGACCAGCTTCCACAGATCGCTGAATATAATTTGATTTCTTCTGATTGTTACCGGCTATTACAACAACATTACCCGCCTTATCGCTCAGCATTCTTTCCAGGTAATCAGGGCCTGTATAAACCTTCTCCTGCCATGCAGTTGGCTGCTCAGTACGATTATTATAACTTTCAATGAGTTTCAGGTGGGCTTTTACTTCATCTCCATCCGGTGCATATACATTTACGACAGGATTAATTTCCTCATACATTGATTTCTGAAGCAGGGCAGCGTGGAAATGGCCCGGATCCAGAGTGATCAGTTGTAGCTTAGTTTCATCTTTTTTCTGCACTTTTTCGGTGTTATTAGTACAGCCGGCACCAATGATCAACATACAATTAACTAATAGAAAATGCTTTAAATTGTTAAAATCAGACTTCATCATTTTATTCTTTAATAATATTGATTTTTTCAAAATAACAAATTTGTTATAATTTTAATTATAAAATTTCTCTAAACTTACAGATTTTAATTTTGGTACAAGCAATTGAATTCCTCCAAATGCGATCAGATAAGCACTTCCGGCAACAATAAATAGAGGTACATAACTACCTGTGGACTGTAGCAGGAGCCCGGCGAGTGTAGCACCAAACATCCCACCCACTGCACCAAACATACTTCCGATACCTACAACAGAACCAACCACTTGCTGAGGAAACATATCTGTTGTAAGTGTAAACAGGTTAGTTGACCAGGCCGAATGGGAAGCCATTGCAAGGCCAATTAGGCCTACTGCTGTCCAGAGCTCTGTTGCCTGAGCTGCAAAGTAAACCGGAGGAACACAAAGTGCAGCAAATAGCATGGTTGATTTACGGCTTGCGTTCACCGACCATCCACGTTTTATAAGAAAAGAGGATGCCCAGCCGCCTGCTATGCTACCCAGATCAGACATCAGGTAAATAACCATAAGGATCGGGCCTATCTTGTCAATCTTAACTCCATAGTTAGTGTAAAAGAACTTGGGTAAAAAGAAAAAGAAAAATGAAAATATCGGATGTGTCATAAATGCGCCGAACGAAAAAGCCCAGGTTTGCCTGTATTTTAATAGCTGCAGCCATGGAATTTTTATCTGCGGTTCAACAGGGTCACTTGTAATGTATGCCAACTCTTCTTTACTAAGATCCGGATGATCTTGAGGAGACTTATAAATCCATGCCCAAAGCCCAATCCAGATAAAGCCTAAACCTCCGGTTAAAACAAAAGTCAACTGCCATCCATAATGAATAGCAATAAAAGGAACCAGAAGCGGAGCAGCAATTGCGCCAACACTTGCACCTGAAACAAAAATACCCGTAGCAAAGGCTCTCTCTTTCTTTGGAAACCATTCAGAGACCGACTTCAGAGCTGCCGGAAAGTTACTGGCCTCGCCAAATCCCAGTAGAAAACGAACCGCGGCAAAGCCAAACAATGAGCTAACAACCGCATGCAACATGGCTGCAATACTCCAAAATCCGAGTGCGATCATAAACCCTAAGCGGCTTCCGATCTTATCCATGATATGACCCATAAAAAGAAAGCCAAGAGCATATGCAGCCTGGAATGAAGAAATTATTAATCCATATTGAGAGTCGGTCCAGCTGAATTCCTTTTGCAGCTGTGGCGCCAGGATCCCTAGAACTTGCCGATCAATAAAATTAATAGTAGTTGCTAAGAAAAGTAAAGCACAAATCTTCCACCGGTACCCGCCAATTCCTGCTGTTTGCTTCTTAATCATTGATCCCCCATTTTAATTGCGAAAAATTTGTTCAATTCGGGAATAGAAGTGGCCTAAACCAAAATCTCAATAATTTAAAGGAAAGTGAGATGATTATCCTGAATATTCATTTTTCCAATATTGGGTCTTCTCAGTTTCTGCTGCCTGATTTCCCATGTGTACAGCTATGGCCACATCTCTGCCGGTTCTTACATTTGAGTCCGGTTTTTTTCCTTTCCGGATACATTCCGCAAAGTCCATAACAGCATAGGACGTAGGATCGAGTTTTGCCATCTCCTGGTCAAATACAATAGGTTTGCCTTTACCTCCCGGGATTACCTCTTCAGTTGCTCCGGTCACGCCATCAACTGTTCGCAGTGTTTTCTGAGTTCCTTCAGCATAAATAAATGCCTGATCACGCAAAATCTCTATCGTACCCTTACTTCCAAGTATCCGCATTGAGTATCCTTTAAATTCATTTGACAGAATAGAGGTTACGCCAGCCTTTACACCATCCGGATACTCATAAACCAGACGAATATTGTCAAACGTTTCTCTGCCATCTTTCCAATAGTCTATACCTCCCAGTCCGGCAACTTTCAATGGATGACTGTCCTGCATCCAGTTCACGATATCGATCTGATGTGCACTCAGTTCGGCTAGTGGTCCGCCTGAATATTCTTTATACATCCGCCAGTTGATGGCACGTTCCATTTTAGGATCGCTGACCGGACGGCGCCAATCGGAATTGCGGTTGTACTGACACTCAAAGTGAGTTACTTTACCAATCCAGCCCTCTTTTAATATTTGTTTTACTTTATGATACATTGCATAGTACCTGTACTGATGACCAACCTGAAAAACAAGTCCGGAAGCATCAACCTTTTTCACGAGATCGAGCGCTTGCGGGATAGTATGGGTCATGGTCTTCTCCAGGTAAACATGCTTTCGTGCCTGCAAGGAATCAACAGCCATCTGAAAGTGCAGATTCAGTGGAGTGGCGATGATCACCGCCTGGACATCCTTATCCTGAAGTAGTTTCTGGTAGTCCCTGTAAGGTCTCGCCCCTTTGACAGCGACGCTCATTCCATTCTGCAAATTTTCCTCCACTATATCACAACATGCTACCAATTCAATCCCCTGAATTTTAGTCATCAGTTGTGCAATTCCTACACCGCGGCTTCCTGTTCCGATAAGACCTATTCTTATTGTTTCATTTTCTATAAGCCCCGTCAAGGGGATAGCATCAAATCCGAATGCGGTAAGACCTGATAAAGCTAAGGCTCCTGTAGTTATAAATTTTCTACGCGACCTATCTGTAGTCTTCATGTTTTTCTTTGTTAGAATGATTGCTTTAACGTTTTAATGATGCTTTACTGAACATGGAATCCAGACTAACCGGAACACCGCCATTTCTTTTACTCTCATCTGCAGCCTCCATAAATGCGCAAATCTCTAAAGTCTCTTCAGGACTTACAGGGACTACCCCGGTTCTGAAAAATTCAATAATTCGAACTAAGAGCGGATTATAGCCACCGTACTCACCGATTGGTGCTGTTCCGTTTTCTGCGAACACAGTACCCCCAAATCCGTATTTACCTGAACGGGTACCACGGAAGGTACCAACTCGTCCGTCACTCCAGATACCGGTTACTACATCCGTATCAGGAGTACTAACTCTGACTACCTGCTGGCATCCGGTTCCCATCACTGTAAAGAGAGATTCTACCCCGTGGATACCATACCAGAATAAATCGGGATGTGTACTTTCAAGGGAACATGGGCTATAGGTTTCGGCACCCAGAACCCTGCCAAGTTTACCACCGGCCAGTTCCTGTGCCCCAATCGTGTATCTTAAAGATGAAGAAGAGAATACTCCAACATTAGCCTTCTTCGCAGCTGCAAAAATTGCTCCGGCATCTGCCAGTGAAGCTGCGATCGGTTTATCAATAAAGAACCGCTTACCCGCCTTGATCACCTGTAAGGCCTGTTCAAGATGTAAGCGACCATCATTGGTTTCAAGAAGCACTACATCAACTTTCTTAAGCAGATCATCAATTGAAGCTGTTATCTCAACTCCCAGCTTCTTAACATTCTCAATATATTCGGGTATTCTGTCAACGCTGCTTTTTATATTCTTGCTTCCATAGGGATATGCTGCTACAACCTTATATCCACCAAACTCGGCACCTGCGGTACTGCTGTTAAGTGCTTGGGTAAAAGCCACACTATGTGAGGTATCTAAACCGATAATTCCAACCCGGGTGCCTGCCCTCATACCTTTTGTGCTTAGAAAACCTAAATTTTTACCATAGCTGCTTTGTGCAATCCCGAATCCGGCTAAGGCAAGAGCCGTTGTTTTAATGAATTTTCTGCGTTCCTGATGTGATTTCATATGAAAAATTAAAATTTAATTATAGTTCCAAAAGCTAATTTTATTAAGCCGAATGATTAAGAAAAGCGCTGTACGAAAAATATCATAAACATCTCAATAATCCTAATAACTAAAGGTTTATAATTTACCGATAATATTCATAATATGTAACAGTGATAATCAATGATATGGATTTAGTCTCATGATTAACAATTACTTCTGAGTGTTGATACCGTTTCAAAATCTGGTCACATTTGTCCGGTATACAACACCTGGGCTATTATATACTAGAATCGCTGGCCGTCACATTTGAGGTGTAAGCATCTAAAAATAGGCATCTGCATTATTCATAGGATATCAGATAAATAAAAAAAGGCTTTTAAAAAATCAATTAATCACCTTTAATAAAATATTTACCACCTTTTTAAGTTTGGCCCACTTATTGCATCTTATTTAATATCTTATTTTCCTCAGAATCATAAGATCGTTCTTTTTCCTCAGTTAAAAGTTAAACAACAAAAGATCCCGTCCCAACGGGATTTTTTTTGTTAAAAATTTTTAGCATTTGGGTTGGAGGCATAAGCATCTTTCCTGAAGATCAGATAAATCATAGAATTTTATTCTTTGTTAATTATTGAAGTATAATGAAAAAATGTTGATCAATATTTCTACCGGTTTTTGACATTTAACTGAACCATTTTCATGATTGGTTTTTAACCTTAAACTACTCAAGTTATGCCTGCAATTCGAAGAATTAATTTATGGGATTGATTTCTCGCTAGGACAGCCACCAGGAAAAGTCTATAAAACCAAAAAAACCCCCGGAACTTTACGTTTGGGGGCTTTATTGCGGACCGGACGGGACTC
>CAYHRC010000213.1:0-5352 GCA_964358565.1 uncultured Sphingobacterium sp.
CCGGTTATAAACTAAACCGTCTGAAACATTATAACTTTTTTGTGCGATATCAGAGTTCAGCGCTTTAATAATTATTTGCGCCAAATCTGTGACGTAAACAAAGCTAAGCTGCTGCTCAAACCGGCCTATATGCGGTTCCCAGCCCTTATTGATGCTTTTAAATAAAATAAAAATATCTTTCTCACGGGGGCCATAGACGGCCGTAGGCCTGATTGTAATAAGCGGCAAATCAGGAATTTCACTTAAATACTGTTCAGCAAGTAATTTACTGGCTCCATAAAAAGTAAGCGGTTTAGCTTCAGAATCGTCTTGAATTTGTTCTTCTAAACCCTTTAAGGGACCTAAGGCAGCCAGACTACTGACAAATAGAAATTTTTCTATACCAACACTTGCTGACGCTGCTGCCATGGCCAGATTCTGAGTATAGCCGGCATTTATCGTATTATATACAAGCTGATTTTTGGCTTTGGTTATTCCGGCAGCATGAATAATATAATCATACGCTTTCTCTTCAATATCTTTTTTCAGGCTATCAACAGAGCTGAAATCAAGCTGTGTATATTGAATATTGAAGCCCTGAAGGTGTTGTATATCACTGCTTTTACGGACTGCGGCAAATACTTCCAAACCAGACTCTAATGCCTCCCGGATCAAATGGTATCCCAAAAAGCCGCTGGCTCCTGTAATCAGCACCCTCTTCATATGGCCTTTTCTAAAATCCGGTACTTTCTGTAAGCGATTCCGTTAGCTTGTTCAATAGCTCTATTGACCATATCATTATGCTCTAAAGTCCAGGAGACTTCTGCGTATTCATATTTCTTTTCCCGAAAGGCTTTAATGCTCAATCCGTATAAACAGGCATCTATACCCATTTTACGGTAGCCGTCTATAACCCCTAAAGCCATCAGCCGGAGACCTTTAATCCTTCGTTTTAAAAGCAATAATTTTATGATACCAAAAGGGAATAAACGTCCTTTATTTATTTTGATAAGAACCTGATTAATATCGGGAATCGACAAAGAAAACGCTACAAGCTTACCTTCCTGTTCTGCAACAAAGCAAAAATCAGGGTCCATAACCAATTTTAAATCCTTCGCCAGGTAATCAAATTCCTTTTCTGTCATGGGTACAAAGCCCAGGTTCCTGTCCCATGCCTTATTATATACTTCGCGTAATGCTTTTGCTTCGGCTTTAAAATTCTTCATATCAATTTTCCTGATGATGATATGATTTCTTTTCAAGCGTTCCCGGATGGCGGTGGTAAGTCTTAAGGATCGGTCGTCATAGGTGCCTGCGGTAAATTTATAGGCCCTCAGATCCACTTTTTTGCTAAAACCTGCGTTTTCAAGCAGTTGTAAATAATAAGGGGCGTTGTAAGGCATCATTACAACGGGCGGACCATCAAAACCCTCAATTAAAAGCGCACATATATCATTAGTCGAGAAATTTACCGGTCCGATCATGCTGGTAAGCCCTCTCTCACGCAGCCATTGCCCGGCGGCATTAATTAACAAATTAGCTGTCTCCGGATCGTTTGTACAATCAAAAAAACCAAAAAAACCATCTGTTAAGCCGTATGAGTTGTTGTGATTATTATTCCGGATTGCCGCAATTCGTCCCGCAAGGTTCCCATTATGATAAGCCAGGAACAGCTGCAGTTCGGAATGCTCATGAAAAGGATGTTTACCTGGTGTAAGCATATCCCTCTGGGCAATAAAAAGCTCCGGAACATAATTCCTGTCATTTTTATACAGTTCATGAGGGAAATCTATAAATAACCGGAGATCCTTTTTATCGTTTACAGCTACGATGGTTTTCATACGCGGGCATTAACCAGTTTAACACTTACTTCTTCAAATGCGGCATGTAACTTTTCTACAGCAATTTCTATCTGTTCAAAAGTATGGGTAGCCATCAGGGAGAATCTTATTAAGGAGGCATCTGCAGGTACCGCTGGTGGTATCACCGGATTGACGAATATCCCCTTATTATGTAAAATATTGGTAATTAAGAATGTCTTGTTGGTATCCCTGATATAAATAGGAATGATCGGGCTGTTTGTTGCGCCAATATCAAAACCGGCCTCAAGCAATAGTTTTTTGGCATAGTTGGTATTTGACCAGAGTTTATCAATACGCTCAGGCTCATCATCTATAATATCCAGGGCAGCAATAACGCTGGCCACTGCTGATGGCGGCATGCTTGCACTGAACATTAATGACCTGGCCTTGTGTTTGATAAATTCTATCGTCTCAGATGTCCCGGCGATAAAACCGCCAAGAGATGCCAGTGATTTACTGAAGGTACCCATGATCAGGTCAATGTCTTCCGTAAGATTAAAGTGCGAAGCAGTACCCGAGCCATTTAAGCCTATTACCCCTAAACTATGGGCATCATCGATCATAATATTTGCACCAAATTCGTTTGCTACTTTTACCATTTCGGGTAAATTCACAAGGTCGCCTTCCATACTGAAGATGCCGTCTGACACGATTAACTTTAGAGATTCCTCCGGAAGACGGCTTATTTTTTTGCGCAGGTCTTCCATATCATTATGAGCATATTTAATGCTTCTGGAAAACGAAAGTCGGCTCCCATCAATAATCGAGGCATGATCATACTCATCCAAAATCAGGTAATCATTCCGGTCGAGCAGGCAGGAGACAACTCCTAAATTAACCTGAAAACCCGTACTGAACAAGACGGCATCCTGTTTACCAACATAAGCCGCAAGCCGGTTTTCTAATATCAGGTGTATGTCTAATGTTCCATTTAAAAACCTTGAACCGGCGCAGCCCGTTCCATATTTTTGTATAGCCAGCTGGGCCGCTTCTTTAATTTTAGGATGGTTTGTTAAACCTAAATAAGAATTCGAACCAAACATTAAGACTTTTTTACCGCTAATTGTCACTTCGGTATCCTGGGCGGATTCTATAGAACGAAAATAAGGATACAGGCCATTTTCTTTTATCACAGAGGCGTCTGTAAAAGAGGCAGTTCTATCTTGTAGTTTTTTAAGCATACATCAATGGCATTATATATTAATAATAAAGCCACCGAGGGTACAAGTCTCCATTCACACCTTGTAAGCCCGGTTAGCTCATTTTTGGCAATAAAACATGGACATTGTTTTAAATAATTTATGTTAAAAAAAGTTTTGCTGCAGGCGAAAGATTGATAGGTTTAAAATACATAATTTATCTGAAATAAAATTTACAAAATAAGCGGGCTTATATCTTACTCTCAATTAGTTGGCCAAATTAAATCTTTCCCTGCTTCCGGATCCTCTTTAAATTTTGTGAAGTCCCGGATGTACCCAAATAAGGCTTTATACACATATTTTTAAAACAATAAAATATATTAGTTGCTTAGATTAAGCCCCCAAAGGAAAATTAAAAATAAAGCTTATACCATCCGGAGTAAGGCCCTCTATCCTTGCCATGCCATTTCGTGATGTTCGCAACAAGCTGTTAAACTCTTCCACAGTATTTACCGGCCTGCCATTTACCCGTAAAATGATAGTACCTTCAGGGATACCCGCCTGATCGAAAAAACCGCCGCTTTGTATCCTGGTAATAACAATCCCGGACCTTAACCGGTAACGCTGTTTAACAGAAGGATCAAGCGGTGCAAAACTCGCCCCAAACCGTTTCTGTAAATCAAGACCATCCTTGTTTTCTGCCAGGGCCGATAAACTTTCCCGCCCTTTTAATGTAAGAGTTACCCGGTTTGCTTTGCCATTGCGTAAATAAGAAAGGGTGATCTTATCACCGGGGCGGTGCCTTGCTATACGTTCCGAAAACTCCGCTGAGGATATCATGTCCACTCCATCAATTTGCTGAATAACATCCCCGGCTTTCAATCCGGCCGAAGCTGCAGCGCCACCAGGTTGTACATCGGTTATATATACACCTTTTATTGCTCCCGGATTGATACCCTGCTCTCTTAATAACTGATCTTCCACGTCGGGAGCTGGAAAGCTGACTCCCATATACCCACGTTTAACTTCCCCGAACTCCCTGAAATCATTGATTATCTTTTTGGCAAGATTTACTGGTATGGCAAAACCATAACCCGCATAACTTCCTGTTTGTGATGCTATTGCAGCATTTATTCCGATCAGCTGCCCTGCTACATTCACTAATGCTCCACCGCTGTTTCCCGCATTTATAGCCGCATCTGTTTGAATAAAAGATTCAACTGCTGTACCCGCGGACGAAGCATTGCTCCTTGCCGGCTGGTTAAGAATGCCGATACTCCGTCCTTTTGCGCTTACAATTCCCGCTGTTACCGTTGAGCTTAAGGAAAGCGGGTAACCTACTGCAAGTACCCATTCACCTATCTGCACCGCATCTGAGTTGCCAAGGGGGACAAGCGGTAAATTCTTTCCCTGAATTTTAACTAAGGCCAGATCTGTATTAGGATCAGCGCCAATAACTTTTCCACTGAATGTCCGTCTGTCAGGCAAAACTACGTCGATCTCCTTAGCATTTTCAACCACATGATTGTTGGTAACAAGATATCCATCACTTGTAATTAAGACTCCGGACCCTGAACCCGCTGCACTTTCGCCTGGTACAGGTATTCCAAAGAATTCTTCAAACAGACCCGGTGATCTCTCTGACCGTTTATATACGGTTTTTAAATTAACCACTGCCGGGATTACGGCAGCAGCAGCGCGAATAAAATCCGGATTCCCGGCCGAAGAAACGGCCCTTGACTGATTATTTACAAAATCAACCTGGTTATTTTCAGGAAAGACCGGTCCCTTTCTTTGGCGAATCAGATACTCAGATCCTGCCAGTGTGATAAGTGAGGTAACCAAGGCGGTGATTACAATCAGTATTCCTGTTTTCATATTAAATGAGCTTTAATTGAAATTTTTCATGCCAGATTAACAGCGCTTTAGGGTTATCATTTGATCACATTGCTATTTCATAACATTAGCTTGCCCAATATGTTTAACAGACAGAGTTTATATTAATAAAAATTTAATTTTTAAGGGGGAAAGGTATCTGGTATAAGGTATCAGGCAGGCATTGTCTCAACAAAATCGAACAAATATCCCAGCCTCTCTTCGGAGAGGGCTGGCAGAGTTTACAATAGTAACAGATTTTGTTAGGGTGAGGCCCCTTCAAAACCAGCACAAAACTTCTGAGTGAAGACGATTTCGGTCAAATCGGAGAGAAAGTCTTAATTTGCAGATCTTTTAGCGAAGACGCATCTAGCAGCTAAACAGAATCCCCACCCTCTCTTTCGGAGAGGGCCAGCAGAATTTTCAACGTTGCAGAAAAAGTACATAGGGTGAGGCCACCTTTGAACGAAAATATCAAACAGACTCAAGTTTAATTG
>CAYHRC010000214.1:0-5351 GCA_964358565.1 uncultured Sphingobacterium sp.
TCAGAAAAAGCCTTGATTGTAGTTTCAGAAGGGCTCCAATACCATGAAAAGTCGGAAGGCCTCTTACTGTTGAAAACAAAAGTACTGGACGAACTGCGAAGGTATAAAGATGCAAATTCGACCTTAAGTTTACTCTTAAAAGTAAATCCAAATCATAGTGAAGCCAGAGCTCTTTCAGGCAAGATCGGGGATTTTAGTTTTAAGAACAAAATAGGGCTAAGTTACGATTATGTATATTTCGACAAGCAGTTTGATGATCCCTGGCACTTAATAAGTATTGATTATGGCAGACAGATGGGTTTAGGCTCTGTGAACGCCCGCATTAATTTTGCCAACCGTTTTGCTACCAGGGGAACGCAGTTTGAACTGGATATTTATCCGCGTATATCTAAAGTATTGTATGCTTATATGAGTGCAGGTTATTCGAAATCAAGTATTTTTCCGGAATTTCGGACTGGCTTCTCTCTGTATGCTAATCTGCCATCTGCTTTTGAAATTGAAGCTGGTTTCAGGATGCTTAAATTTAATGAGCCAACCTGGATATATACCGCCTCGGTTGGAAAATATTTTAAAAACTACTGGTTTAATTTAAAAACCTTTTTAACACCCTTTAACAATTCAGTATCACAATCACTGTCCCTCAGTTCACGCTATTACTTTGGAGCTTCTGATGATTACCTGAGCCTCACATTAGGTACAGGCTTGTCTCCCGATAATCAGAGGAATAATATTCTCTATAATAGTACGAGCTCTTACAAACTGAAATCTAACAATGTGTCATTGGGATTCCATAAATCTATAAAAACCTCCAATGTGATATTTTTAAATGGATCATTAGAAAACCAGGAATACCTTCAGGATACCAGGGGAAATCAGTATGTTATTAGTGCAGGATATATGAAACGTTTCTAAACTTATTTCACTTTGACTTAGAAAGGTTATGCGCTTTTTTTAGCCAGTGAAAATCCTTTACGTGTCATTTCACCCCAGGATTTCTTTTTCCTGAGAAAATCTATGTTTCCCTGTACTGCCGCCCAAACAACAAATGGATGAAAAATCAGGGGCTCAAGAAAGGCCGTGAGCAGGAGTTTTAAGATATCTTTACTTCTCTTGTATTGGTTATAGGTGAAAACCTCCATCAATATAGCAAAAAGGGAATATAACACCCCGAAACTATAGATAAGCCCAAAAAGCGAGAAGAAAAAACGCCAGTCCAAAGATCCTGATAAGGCGAGAAAAAGAAATATAATGAAACCCGCAAACTCTACAAGAGGAGCTAAAAATTCAAACAGAAACCAGTAAGGATAACTAAGCATTCCCATTAAGCCATAATCCGGATTAAAAAACATGATTCGATGAAATTTGAGAGTTTCTATAGTACCCCTGGTCCAGCGGTTTCTTTGCCGTCCCAGAATTTTAAAAGTGGAAGGAGCCTCTGTCCAGCAGAGCGGATCGGGTATAAAAGCCACTTTATAGGGAGATTTCCGCTCTTCCATATATCTGCGCATTCGCACAATCAGTTCCATATCCTCTCCAACAGTTTTTGGATTATAGCCGCCGCATTTGATCACAATTTCCTTATCGAAAGCACCAAAGGCCCCGGAAATAAGCATTAATCCGCCCAGGCGGCTCCATGCCATTCTACCAAGCAAAAATGCCCGTATATACTCAAGCGTTTGCACCCTCGGTAGAAACTGATCAGGCAGGTTTACTTTTAATAACCTGCCATTGGAAATTTCACATCCATTTGCAATCCTCACTACTCCTCCTGTAGCAATGACCCTTGTATACGGGGATTCCAGGAAAGGTTTGACTAATTTCAATAAAGCATCCTGTTCAAGGATACAATCAACATCTATACAAACCACATAATCATAAGCTGCAATATTAATACCTAAATTCAGAGCATCTGCCTTGCCCCCGTTCTCCTTATCGACAACAATAAGCTTGCTGTAGATCGGATTTCTGCTTCGGTATACCCCTCTTACATTTTTTGTCGGAATTTGTTGATTTACAAAAAACTCTGTTTTATATAACTCATAAACTCCCGAAAGTTTAGTCATGGAATCATCTTTACTTCCATCATTTATAACAATTACTTCAAGGTTATTATAATGTATTGAAAGCAGTGAGCGAACATTCTCGATAATATTTGCCTCTTCGTTATAAGCCGGCGCCAGTACACTTATTCCGGGTGTTTGAGATGAAGCAGCAAGAAGCCGGTAACTTGTAAAGCTGTTCTTATGTAAATATTTTTTTACTCCCCCTATTGAATATAGTCCGATAAACACATAGCCTGCCAATAAGAATAAGGTATAAGATAAGAGACAATACTTGATCAAATCCAATATCAATATTTGCCAGCTCATACTTTTTCAGCTCTAATCTGATTAATTATTTCATTATACGGATATTCATTAGCCTCCGGATAAAACAGCAATGCTCTGAATCCCTCATTCCCTAGTGTTGCAAGCGTGCGTGACGCAGCAATTTTAATAGCATTGCTCTCGTCCCCCAAAAGGTCCAGCAGAAAGGGTATTTCTATATTGGTGCTCACCTTTTCTAAAGCCTTAAGGATTGTTAATTTATTCCGGCCTGTCTCTGTCCTGTACCCCTCAATCAAATGGCTTGCCGTCCCCTCATTAGCCAATTCTTTTAATACATTGATAGCTTGTCGCCTGACTTCAGGATTTGCATGCTTCAAACATCCGGCAACCCTGTCATAGAGCTCAAATCTGTAATAGTTCCCGGTAAGTTTTAAAGCAAATATCACAACACTATCATTTCCAGAAATTAACCATTTCTCTATTCCTGTAAAGTTTTCGGCAGGCAATTGTGATAATTCTTCCAAAAGTTTGATCTGCTGCCATTCCGAAATAGGGTAAGTAGCATTATCTAAAAAGCGAAGCCCCTCAAAACCGCTAAATTTTACAATGGCATTTTGTGCCTCTACTCGTATTAATCCTTTTTTATTGTTGGTATATTTAAATATTCTGTCATGGTGCTCATCCAGTTCCATTATACCTATTTGCTGTATTCCCAAAGCCTTTAAATACCATGAATTGCTATCAATCATTTTTAATGCATCCTGATCAAGCTTCAACTGGACAAACAGGGCCTTTAAATTGGAGGCTGCAGTTCCCGACATGTTTTGTTTTGCAAAGAGCAATTCTGTTGTCAATAGCTTCCTGAAGGAAGGATGAGGTAACAGCTTTGTGAAACGGCCTGGCATTGGCAAAAGAGTAAAATCAATGATCTTTCGACCCCTAATCTCTGATTTAGATACTTCATCCTCTTCGAAAAAAATTGCACTTCGAATAAGAGTATCAGAGATAAATTTCCATCTTTCAAAGTTTGTTTTCCTCCGGTTTTCGCTATAAATAAATATGAGAATATAGGCACATAATAGCACTATGAGGAGGCCAAAAAAGGCAGTGGCAAGGTCGAAAATAGAAAATCCAGACAAAAAATCCAGAAAAGATATCAGTTCAGGCTTATTCAATTAAAAAGGCTTAATCTTGAAATCATTTTTGAATACCTGTAGCAAAACGGTTAACCCTGACAGATAATTCATTTGGACTAAATGGCTTGGTAATATAATCGTCTGCGCCTAAACGAAATGCTTCAAGAATTACGTTTTCCTGACCCATACCTGAAAGAATGATGATTTTTATTTTATTCTGATATTTTTGTTTTACAGAGCCGACTATTTCAAGGCCTGAGGAATAAGGCATCATAATATCCGATAAAACTAAATCAGGCAGATATTCATCTATCATCTCTAAAGCTATCCTTCCATCCCTTGCCAGAAGGACTTCATGCCCATCCCTCTTCAACCGAAATTCCAGTGTTTTCAACATCAGCTCATCATCCTCGGCTATTAAAATTTTCATTGCTGGCTTTTTTGAAAAGTCTGTCAATTTAACAAAAGATATCTTAAAAAAGCTTATTTATATCTTACATCATTTTCATTGCTTTAGCCAAATTATAAGAGACTGCATTTGGAAGGTTAAACTTCGGATATCAATCCGATATTTGACTTTAAATCTTAACCTTTCTTAAAACCGTTGCTTCAGCGATACGGTAGGCTGCCATCTTTCTTTGGAAAAGCCTGCCACGGCGCGGATGAAGAACCGGTTAAATGGCGCCAGATAAATTCCTCCGCCAATTCCGTGATGGATCGTATCCGAAACTTCGTTTTTGACCCATACACGTCCGGCATCATAAAATCCTATAATGCCTATTTTCCCGGGCAGGAAATAATGCAGGAAATCAGGAAGATTAATGCGGGCTTCCAGGTTGTTATATAATACATGATCACCGGCAAATCTGTACTTCCTGAACCCTAATAAATTATCCTGACTGCCTAAAAAGGCGCTCTGGAAAAAAGCTGTCTCTCCAAATGTTATTGCACCACCAATCCGGTCGGCTATCACTATGTTCCCTTTTTCATCAAGCGATTTATAAAAGGAGAATGATGGAATGATCTGGCTAAAACTTCCTGAATTCTTATTTAAGCCCTCATACGCATGTAAGCGCATGCTAAAGTTTATTCCTTTTGATGGCAGCAAGGTATTATTCCGCTTATCCCAGCTTAAATTAACGAAAAGTCCGCCATGGGATTTATCCTCAAATAAATTACTGTAAGAAGCTGCCATTTCAGGAGTTTCAATGAACCTGCCAGTATTAGTTCCCCGGCTAAAGTATTGAAATGAGGGGCCGATACTAAAACCAATCTTATCCGTCAAATCGACCTTAAAAGCTGGCTCGAGTTTATAAAAAGAGAAATTAACTCGATAAAATGTACTAAAGTCACCCGTTCGGTCAAAATAAGTATCATTTCCCCGGCCAAAGAAATTTTGAATATTCCCCTTCATATCAGCAAGCGCGTGTACCGTAAGATCTGTATTCTTAAAAATGTCTTTCCAATCAGCCTGGTACTTAACAATAAAAGATTTTGCAGACAGGCTATGTAATGCTGTGATCTTTTGTTTGCTGCCAAAGGGTTCTTTCCTGAAGCCTTCTTTTTCAATTTTATATGATAAGCCCAGGAACAAGTCATCCACTGAACGTAGATCAACTTCAGGGCTTATCCCTGATCCGGGGTACAGATCACTGAATACTTTGCGTGTATTAAGTGTATCATCAGAAAGGTGTTTATGCAGCCCTTTAGCGGGGTCTGAAAAGCGGTCCCCATCAAGGTTTTCATAAACATCCACTTTTTTCCTGGCCTTCTTTATATCATAAGATTTAACGTTTTCCCCTCCGACTATCCTTAGCCTTATCGGACTCGCAGGCAGATTTACGCGAATTACATCCTTTCCGCCCCCGGCGAACAAGCGTATCTCCCT
>CAYHRC010000215.1:0-1647 GCA_964358565.1 uncultured Sphingobacterium sp.
CGTGCCAGCTACGGCTAACTGACACGTCCGGGATATTAATAGTCACGTTTACTCTTCGGAGAGTATTACGTGACACTACCCCGCGGAACGTAAATTTACTTCGTAAATAACGTTCCAGCTCGTTCAAACTGGATACGTTCGGGATAAATCAGTCACGTTTCCCGATTCAATCGGGATTTTCGTGACACTACCCCGCGGTTCGATAAAGAACATGTGTAGTATACCGCTTTTTTTGCCTCTCGGCAATCCTGAATGAGAAAATCAAATGAGCTAAATATGTACATCTCTTGAATTTGTACGTTCTGATTTTCTGTAACCCCCGGGAATATTTATACTCTTTTGTAATACGTCGCTTTACCCTTGCCTATCATCTTGATGATTCCCATCGATATAAGTTTCTGAAAATCCAGATTTCGTGTAGCCTTTGCCCGTTTGGTCAGAGTGGAATATATTTTGTCGGTAATAAATCCGCCCGCGTCAATACAATCAAGAACCATTTTTTGTTGCTCACTAAGTGTTGTTTGTGGAGCAAGATTCTCTTTATCTAATTCTTTACCCACTCTTTGTAATTCATCAATAATTCCCCCCGTAAAGTAAACCAACCAGGGAGTAAAATCAACGGTGGGTGCAAGATCATAATAATTTCCCCGTTCCCCTACTTGCTCAAAATAGTTTGTGACATTATTGTTGTAGTAATTTTCAAAACTGAACAAGTTAAACGTATCCAAGCCCATAGACGCCAGAAGCGCTTTTGTAATCAACCTGACCGTTCTGCCGTTCCCATCAATGTACGGGTGGATTATGACAAACTGTTTATGAAATATTCCGGATAAAATTAACGGATCAAGGCTCTTTCTATTGCTCTTTATAAAAAGTACTAATTCTTCCATAAGCACATTGACATCTGCATGGTCTGGCGGCCAATAGATTGTTTCTCTTTTTCGGGGATCATTGACAAATACTGGTTCATTCCGATAACCCACGAGTTGTTCATCTGATAGTAATCCATCCAAAACTAATTTGTGAATTTTATGAATATAATCGTGAGATATTAGCGGCAATGTTGTTTTTTTCAACTTGCCATCAAGCCAAAGCAAAGCATTGTTATAATTCAATACTTCCCTTTCAGTATCTCTGACATGTTCTGGTCTGGACTTCAGTATCATTTTGACATCGGTAAGCGGTAACGGATTGCCCTCGATACTCGTTGATGCGTAGGATGATATCTGCCTCGCTTCCAATTCAAACTTCGATAAAACGACGTGAGGATATTTCTTTGCATTGAAGTTTGTAATAAGAGACGTTATCTTTTTGATATTTTCAAGCAATTCCAGAGTAATTGAATAGTTTGGTTTAAACATATCTGGACGTATTATAGACGAATATTGGACGAAAGACAACTATTGCTTTTTCTAATACAGATTCATAAAAACTTATTCGGATATGCTATAGTCAGACCATGACTGATGAGTATTTCATGGGCGAAGCGCTCAAAGAAGCAATAGTGGCATTGCACCAAAAAAATTGGCCCATCGGATGTGTCATCACATTGGATAACTCCGTCATTGCCAAAACTCATAACACGGTCTACTCCTCTCACAGCAAGCTTGCTCACGCTGAAATGCTTGCTTTGCGGAAAGCGCAAAA
>CAYHRC010000215.1:1657-5316 GCA_964358565.1 uncultured Sphingobacterium sp.
CAACGCTTTATACCACATATGAACCGTGTCCCATGTGTTTCGGAGCATGTATCCTTTCAAAGATAAAGAAGGTTGTTTGTGGCATCGATCTTGACCAAAGTGGTGCTATGTATTTTAAGGATCATCTTCCCCTCTTGTTCAAACAAGACAAATTTCAAATTGACCTAGCACGCGGTATCCTGGCCAAACAATGCCATGATGTATTTCTTCAGGGAGAACCCACTAAAAAACTTCTGCAAAACGGTATAGTAAGTACAGCTGGATAAAGTGCATGTGCCTACGTAAATTCTGAAAACTATAGCGAAATAAAAATAATTCCAATCAGTATCCCTATGGTCCCGATGATTTGATTGAGCTTCAGTTTTTCTTTTAACATGATCACAGCCAGCCCAATGACTACAATCGTGTTTGCGCTTGCAATCGGCGCAATGATTGATGAGTTCGTTTGGGAAATTCCGATAGACAAACTCATAAACGCAAGCATATCAAAAAATCCGATAACGAGAAGTGGCATAAGTGGAAAGCGAACTTTTTGTGGGATAAACGAATGTTTTTGGAATGCAATATAAAGTGCCAGCATGACAATCAAAATGATCCGAAATATAAATGCAGGCAGAAACCAGTCCAGGTTTCGCGTTGGGATAACGGTCAAAAACCAAGCAACTCCCCAACCCAACATTGAAAACATCCCCTCCCGGACCCCACTGAGTAATGCTATTCTTTTTGTTTGCAAAATAGACCTGAAATTGATGGAAATGATGAAAATGCCAATCACAATACTCGCAATAGCAATAACTTGATGAGGCCGTAATACTTCACGATAGATCACTACACCCAGTATCGCGGTAACTAGACTCCATGTTGATCCCAAAGGGCTGACAATAGAAACTTGTCCCTTCTCCATACCGCGGTAAAATGATAAGTAAGCGATAATTTGAAGGAGTGCAATGAAAAAGAGTATTGGGAGGAATGAGGGGACTTGAGAGAACTGAAATACGTGTATGTTCCACAATAAGTATATGGCGCCGATCATCATCCCGAACAATTGCATCCAAAATAACGTAAGGACATTTCCTATTTTCCGCGAAACGGTTGCAGCCAGATATATCGCAATTCCCCAAAAAAGCATGCTTAATATTCCGGGTAAAATTGTCATACTATTATCCTAACTCAAACGAAGTAACACCATAGACCTTATGTAAAGGGACGTGCGGAGCATTTCCATGATACATGCGCGCGGTTTCAAACATGGGTGTCATGTGATATTTTTTGGCAAATGCTACTCCGGCACTATGTGCTTCCGGTACATCAAGAAAAATGGGGGTCTTGCTTCCTATATACGACCTCAACTGATCAAATAATGCATCAGCAGCTAATTCATTATCTGCAAAAAGCGGGCCCACCTTATATCCTATGCCGCATTTCCGTACTATTCCGTACCCCGATAATGTATTATTTTCCATATATCCTATAGACAAACTCTCGGGTTGCGTAATCCATAACTTCAAAAATTTCTGCCTGGTCACCGGAAAAATTGTCGCATCATATGAAAGCAATGTGTGGAACGGAATTTCCGATAGCGGCATAATGTTGTTGTTTGGGACAGTACTGTCTTTTCCTTTTCCTTCATACCGGATATTGCGGTAGGCAAGAGTAAATCCCGATAATTTATAGGTCGCCTGCTGAGTCAAGACGCCATCAAGTCCGATGACAAACCCGTTCAGATATTTCATCGCCTCTTTCCATATGTGGTACCCGTATCCTTTCCCCCGGTGCTCCGGTTTTACGATGTAAAATCCGATAAACCCGAATAAATCATCATATTTTACTGCTGAAATAGAAGAAACAGGTTCATCCCCTAAAAAACCTATAAAAAATCCTGTGGGGTCAGATGCATAAAATGCATCGCCATCATAAAGGCCCGGGTTCCAGCCTTCTTTTTCCGCCCATCCAACAGCAATTTCTAACTCTGTCCGGGTAGCAGTACGAACGTCATAATCCATGTAAACATTATACTCCCACAAAACAAAAAGCCGGACAATCGGTTCTGATTTCTTGTAGTCTCCACAACAAGCGAAATAAATGAATGTAACCAAGTGAACCGTCAACAATCAAACAACCCGTTACAACAACCTATTTCACTCACTCTATATTGGCTGTATAATAAACCCCTTATTCTTTCCCCGTCTCACAAAAGGAGAAACGATGCCATGAAAATAGAAATAACAGCAACAGGTTTGTTGAATACGATGTTAAACGTAAGCGAAGAAGAAGCACTGATGTTAGTGGTGAGAGATGAACGAGACGTTCGCGGTCTTGCAAATCCAGTGGCTGCCTTAATCTCAATTGCAGACTATGACGACAGGGCTGCGTATGCAATCCATTTTGCAGTAATGAGGCAAGACGAACGGTCTAGCCAAAGGTGCGGAGGGGCAAGGGGCAATATTGCCCTAAAGAACCCCATGAGAGAAACAATTCATGATGTAGAACATCTTGCTATGATCCTGGTTAGAAATGCTGAAGTTAGAGGGGCTACAATAGCTGATCCAACACATGCTGACAGTGAAGCCATCGTTGCCCTAACTGGAAGAGGAGCCGAAGAAGAACAATTGCTTTCCGCTATCCAAATGAGTGTTAATTTTCTAAATGAAGGGATTGAACTCTTCCGATAAAGCGAAGCGGGTAGAAATATAACTATTTATAAAAATAGTCTGAAATTACATGCTATACTCATTTTTATGAAAGCAGGGATCGATTTTATCGGGGTTGCGGTTGGTATATTTATCATAAACGGAGAAGGCAAGGTGTTTCTTACTAAACGAAGCAAAAACGCCACCAATGAACACGGGACCTGGGAAATCCCCGGAGGGAAAGTCAATTTCGGAGAGACACTGCAGAATGCAGCCAAGCGGGAAGCCCGCGAAGAATATGACATTGAGATAGAACTTGTCGAACAGTTTCCGGCACAAAACCACCTTATTCCGGAAGAAAAACAACACTGGGTACCAACCTGTTTCCTGGCAAAAATCGTAGGAACAAAAGAACCAAAAATCATGGAGCCGGATAAATGTGATGCCATCGGCTGGTTCGCTTTTGACATGCTCCCCTCTCCTTTATCCATTATCACAAAAATTGATATACATCAGTACAATACAGGTTCTTGCACACCTCTGACATTACAAGGCCGATCTTCGGAAGAATGAAATTCCCAGCCCCACAATAAATCCTAGACTTAAGAAAACACCCCCTTGTGGATATAGGTTTTTATGAGCGATTGGTATGGGATATTCAACTCATTGGCTTTTTCCTTGACCCGATTAAGCAAAAACTCAGGGATTCGTATAGAAATCGGTCGGCTCGTGGGCTTAAGGTTCGGAAAACTTACCGGCACAAAATCAGTCTTCTTGAAGTATTCGGATAAGTCCAGATTGTGCCAAAACTTTCGTTCTTCGTCTTCGTTTTTAAACTTTGGAATGTTAAGTTGTTTTTTCATATAAATGCACCTCCTTTTTATTAACAGTTCGTGCGGATATTATCCGAACATTTTGTTTTCTATAGGTAAATACTACATATAGTAATCGTTTTGTTTTCGTTTTTCCCAGAAGGATGAACCGTTCCTCATCTTTTGAATGAAAAACATCCCGATATATCACCTTTTC
>CAYHRC010000216.1:0-5293 GCA_964358565.1 uncultured Sphingobacterium sp.
AAAATGAATTTTGGTTTTGCGGAGTCCAGTAATCCAGCTGATTCGCATACCATCCTTCTCCTGGTCCGACACCCGGAACCGTTGCAGGTGAATGTATCCACAATTCACGACTGGCTACGCCCTGGAAGTAAATACCCAAGTCAAAGCCTTTCCAGTCCGAGCCCAGACGCAAACCATACTGGTAACGGGGGGTATAGTTGCCTATTATCCTTTGGTCTCCGGGATCATCCACGGTATTTGAACCCCGTGTAATCACACCGTCACCATTCAGATCCTTATACTTTACATCACCAGGGCCAAAGAAAAAGCTTGCAGTTTCATACAGCTTCTGATCAGGAATACCAGTCTTTAATACGTATCTCCCATTAACAGTGATCAGTTTGCCTGTTGCATCCTGCTGAAAATCGTCATTGGTAAAGAAGCGGTCTGTTTCATAACCCCAAACCTCTCCCAATTTCTTACCCTCATAATTACTTGTAATTGCTTTGGTAGTATTGGCGAATTTAGTTATGGTTTCAGTAAAATCAGATAATGATCCTGTAGCATTCAGGCGTAAGCCATTTGAGAAGCTATGCCCAAAATCAATGGCAAGCTCCCAGCCTTTAGTCTGCATCTCACCATAATTTCGTGCGGGCGCCAATGCACCGAATGAGCTTGGTAAGGTAACACCGGCACTGATCATATCGCTGGTGGTCCGGGTATACCAGTCAAAGCTTAGTCCCAGCTTCTGATCCAGAAAACGGGCATCTACCCCCAGGTTCTGATCAGTAACCGTTTCCCATGTAAGAGAAGGGGAAACAACACTCGGAGCGGACACCCCTAGCATGTTCTTAGTTCCGTTGAGCCAGGCCGAGTTAGATGTACTCATCAAAGATAAAAATGCGTTACCTACATTCTGATGACCCACCTCGCCCCATGAACCGCGGAATTTTAATGATGAGAGTACAGGTTTGGAAAAGTCCATAAATTTTTCTTCACTGATCACATAACCTGCAGATACCGATGGGAAAAATGCATACTGGTCATTTGCCGGGAAGCGTGATGAACCATCATACCTTCCTGTTACTTCAAAAAGATACTTGTCCTTGAATGTATAATTAATACGCGCAAAGGCCCCATTGGTAGCCCAATGTCTGTGCTCACCGGATACAAACTGATCACCCGTTGCCAGACCAAGCTCCCCTTTATTCGGGTCTATTAAGCCTCTTCTGTCAGATGTTTGAGAGTTATACTCATAGGTTTCCGCCTCGCCTCCCAGTATAAACTTAAGCGCATGATCCTTAATATTTTTCTGATAAGTAGCTACTACCCGTCCATTATTTGATTGATCCCAATCAGAATAATAAAGAACTTTGTCGTAAGCCGCAGCGGTATAAGGTCTGTATGTTAATGCTGCTCCGGTACTCCAGAAATCTATCCCTGATACAGATCCGCCGGTCTCATTTCTGTGCTGGTTATAACCACCGTAAGTATAGTCTGCATCAATTTTAAGGCCCGGGATAATATTAAAAGTTCCACCGACAGATACCCGGGCAAAATTATTCCTGTCTTCTATCATCTTTGCCTGTTCCACTTCAGTAATAGCGTTGCGGAAAGGTAAGCCATTGTACGTTCCATATGGGAACTGGGAAGGCCATCTGTAGAGGTAATACATTGGATCATAAGTAGTTCCTCCAAAAGAGAATGGTGTAGTAGTCAGGTTATTGGAATACATCACTTTTCCTCTTGCACTGAACCACTTATTAACCTCTGTATTTACATTAAGTGTAAGACTATAACGGTCAAATTTATCAGGGTTTACTTTAAGAACACCGGTTTGTCCCAGAAATCCCGCTCCCAGGTTATAACTTGTTTTCTCACTTCCGCCGCTGATAGTCAGGTCATGTTTTTGTTGCGGGGACCATTTATTCATATATAATTTCCCCGGATCCCATTCACGATAAGGGAAGAAAAAGCCATCCCGGATCTCGAAATCACGTCCGAGAACATTTTCCATACCCAGATCCTGACCTCCATAGGTTTGCTTCCACTCACGCATCTTCTGCACAGCAATATCATCCACTGCCATTCCTACCACACTATATCGTGGTAAGGTAGGATTGTTCCTTCTTAAAGCCAATAAAGCCATTTCGGCGCCTTCCGCAGCAGGAGCCATCTGAGGTGTTTGGGTTGGAGTGGCAACTGAAAGATTATTTGAGTAGGTAACCCTGTTAGGTGCTCCTTTTTTACCTGACTTGGAAGTGATCAGGATCACACCCCATGCAGCACGTGTACCGTAAATAGAGGCAGAAGCTGCATCCTTCAGTACAGAAATAGCTTCGATATCTTCAGGGTTAACACTCTGCAGATCGGTAATTTCAACGTTATCTAACAGAATAAGCGGCTGTGCGCCACCGCCGTTTAATGATCCCGACATACTTCTAAGTCTGATACTTGGATTTGTACCCAAAGCACCGCTTGAGGAAGTAATTGTTAAGCCCGGTACAGCGCCCTGAAGGGCACGCGCGACATCAGTGGTTGGTCTTGAACCAAGAACATCTTCAACATTTACTGTAGATATTGCACCTGTAAGTGTCGCCTTTTTCTGGGTACCATAACCAACAAATACCACTTCTTCCAGTGATTTGGTATCATTTAGAAGTGTGATATTAATTGTGTTTCCAGCCCCTACTGTACGTTCCTGGGAAATCGCACCAATAAAGCTGAATTGTAATACAGCTCCCGGATTTGCTCTGACAGAGTAAGTACCGTCAAGGCCTGTAGAAACACCGATTGCTGTTCCTTTGATCTTTACAGATACACCCGGAAGTGCGATCATGTCTTTATCAGTAACTTTCCCTGTAACTACTTTCTCCTGAGCTACAGTGCTGGCTACAATAAAAAACATACCTAACAAGATTAGTAATGCTTTTTTCATAGGTGAATTTTTTTTGATTAAATAATTAGTTAATTGGCATGCTTGCAATTTGAAGAAATTACAGCATCTAAGTTTGGATTATTTGCACAAATACGCAACTAAAAGAGAAAAAAAAGAACAATCAAACTATTTTTAATTATGATAGTGTATTTGATATTTATTTATCAAGTTCACTTATTATTATTTTAATAAAATTTTAAGGCTATTGAGTAATTTAAAGGCAATAAAATGATATTTAAAAAACTTTATATTTTAGCATTAGTGTATTATATTTAATTTTTATAAACATGCATAAACATGCATAATAAGTGTTCATATCGCCTTTCTTTAATGAATTATTAAAATTTCAGGACTTCAAAGACCCAATTTTATATTCAGAAAAAATACATTCACGAAAAAACATGCAATTTTTTATATTAGAAGAAAATTGCATGTTTAACGACAGGTACTTTAATATTTTGGATTAAAATCAGATGCTAAAGAAAGAGAGACACTCCTATATAATCAAACAGATTAATTTACATAACAAGGTTTTATCATCTGATCTGAGTTTACAGTTAAAGGTTTCTGAAGATACTGTAAGACGTGACCTGAATGAACTCGCCGATAGCGGAAAGATCCTTAAAGTACATGGCGGCGCCTTATCAAAATCCTTTCATTTTCCATATGAACATATTGAGATCTATGCCCAGGAATCAAAAAAAGAAATAGCAAAAAAGGCTATAGGCCTGATATCGGAAGGCATGATAGTTCTCACTGGAGGCGGAACAACTATGCTCGAAATGGCACGTTTAATCCCTGATACCCTCGAAGCGACCTTTTTCACGATCAGCCCTCTGGTAGCACTCGAGTTGGCTGAAAAGAAATTATTAACCGTTATTCTTATAGGTGGCGAGCTAAGTAAAAGCTCACAGGTTATCATGGGTTCCAAAGCTGTAAGCGAACTGTCGGAGATCAGGGTAGACCTCTGCTTTCTTGGTGCAAATGGAATAAATGTGAAAGAGGGTATAAGCGATTCGGACTGGGAAGTTGTACAGGTTAAAAAAGCCATGATCAGGTGCTCTGCAAGATCGGTCATCATGTGTATCGGTGAAAAACTCAATTCCATTCAAAAAATGAAAGTCTGTGGCCTGAACTCTATTGATTATTTAATTACTGACATTAAATCAACTGATCCCAGAGTTTATGCCTATCAAAGCCATACCAAAGTAATATAAAGCCGGATGATGGGATCCGGGATTTAGGAATCCGGGCACCTGATCAAATCCTTTTTAACTTAAAAATTGACATTACCGGCCGGTGATCTGAATATTCAACAGTAAATACTTTCTGTTTTTTAATCTTTGCTAAACGGCCTTTATTAACCATGATAAAATCAATCTTATTCAGGGGTTTAATTGCCGGATAGGTTGGACCCGATAGCTGACTCACATCCGTAAATATGCTTTCCAGTTTACGAATTTCCGATGTTCCCGGCCTGGCATTAAAATCACCAGTAAGTATTACCGGCCGGGTATCTCCGGTAAATAATTTAACTAACTCTTCCGCCTGAACCTGACGGGATTTGGAATCCCTGTAATCCAGATGCACAGTTGCAAATGTGAACTTTTTCCTTCCGGAGACTATATTGGCCGTTAATAAAGCCCTGGTATCAGCCTTGCCTTCACTTGTCAATGGGATCCGGTTGTTTTTTATATCCGAAAGCGGGAAACGGGAAAGTATCCCCAGTCCATAAGATCCGCCATCAAAAGCAAAATGGCGAACATAGGCATAATGCATCCCGGTATTTTCCGCAAGGAACTTCATCTGATCAACTTTACCTGAACGCTTACATACGCTGTCAACTTCCTGCAGCCCGACAATATCTGCCTTTGAACTCTTAATAAAATCAGCTATATTTTTTAGCTGATCTTCATTTGCGGCATTCTCACCAATATGGATATTATATGACATCACTCTCAGGGTTTGGGCTTTCAAACCATGGGATCCAATTACCAGGCACATAAAAAAAGCTAAATATTTTTTCATGATACATATGTACAAAAAAAGGAAGCATAACCGACATAAGAGTTTTCCAGTTGTTCTTATGGATTCAAGAAATAATCAGGAAGGCATGCTGATCTTGCCCATACAGATTGAGGGAACACCTTTTCTATTGCCAAAATCGACCGGCTGGCCAGCGACAGCCTCATTGGCAAGCAAGGCAAAGAGCAGAGCTTCCTTGGCATCCGGATTTATACCAAGTGTTTCAGTGCTCATAAACCTGGCATACGGAACCTGTTCCTTCAACAACCGCGTGAGCAGAGGATTATGCATACCACCGCCACTCATATAAATGTTCAGCTCATCACCGGCGTTTGAGCACTTATTAATAGC
>CAYHRC010000217.1:0-5286 GCA_964358565.1 uncultured Sphingobacterium sp.
ATACTGGTACTTGATACCTGATACTTTTAGGACGACGGAGGTCTGAGGTCTGAGGATACCTGATACTTGATACCTGATACTGTCCCCTGTTCATAAAAAATACCTAATTTTAAACACGAAGATTTTAATAAACAACAAAAACAGTGCAATACAGAAGATTAGGTAAAACAGAAATACTGCTTCCGGCAATTGGCCTGGGTTGTATGGGAATGAGCCAGGCTTATGGCGAACCCAATGATAAGGAATCCATTGCCACACTGGAAAAGGCCCTTGAGATTGGGATAACTTTTTGGGATACAGCGGATGCTTATGGGAACGGGAAAAATGAAGAATTGATCTCAAAGGTTCTGAAGCCGAATCGTGATAAAATATTTATTGCTACAAAATTTGGCTTTCCCGTTGAAGCAGGGGAAAAATCATTTGAATTTGATGGCTCTCCAAAGTATATGAAAACTGCGGTAGAAAAAAGTTTGAAGCGCCTGCAGACAGACGTTATTGACTTATACTATGCTCACCGCATTGATCCCAATGTACCCGTAGAGGAAATGGTTGGTGCAATGGCCGGTTTAGTGAAAGAAGGAAAGGTTCGCTATTTAGGTTTATCAGAAGCCTCTGCCAATACCTTGCGAAAGGCATATTCCGTACATCCGATCAGCGCTTTACAAAGCGAGTACTCTTTATTATCACGCGATGCAGAAAAAGAAATACTTCCTGCATGTATTGAATTAGGAATATCCTTCATTCCTTTTTCCCCCTTAGCCAGGGGATTGATGACCAATACCCTGGACTTAAAACAATTGAAGGATACCGATTTTCGAAAAACCCTGCCCCGTTACCAGCAGGAACATGCAGAAAATAACACTCGCATGGCAGAAGAATTTGCCGGGATTGCTCAAAAGAAGATGTGTACCCCTGCACAACTAGCTCTTGCCTGGGTATTGGCTCAGGGTGATTACATCATCCCCATACCGGGAACCAAAAGGCAAAAATATTTACTGGAAAATACCGGCGCTATTGACATTGTGTTAAACGATTCCGATCTGCTGGAAATCGAAGCATTATTGAAAAAATATCCAAATACCGGCGACCGGTATAATGAGAATAACTATAGGCTTGTAGATAAAAGTTAATTTACTAATTTACTTCTGGGATAAATTGTAATATTGATGCAAAAAAATAAAAGCCAACTCTCACGAAGAGAGCTTATCAGAGGAGCTGCTCAAGCGGGATTAGCCTCCGTATTATTACCGTTGACAGGGTTTTCTGCCCCTCACTCAAAAGACGGCTTATTGACAGGCGAAGATAATAAGCAAGTTTCCACTGACGGGCAGCTCCTGGATCTTACAGGTTTAAATGCAGCAGCGGTAATCTATACGCCCTCCGTAATTTATGCATCCGAAGGAGTAGAAACCAATATTTACTTTGATAATGTTGTCTTTTCAAACCTGCCAAATGAACTGCTAGCTATTGATATCATTTGCAGCAAGGGACGACAGTATGATAAATTCTGGAGAATCACCCCTCAGGCTGCTGATGAAGGGACAACATCATTCAGGATAGAAATCAGTTTTGCAGGTAAATTAATTGCTTCCAAAACCTCAGAACTGATCATTACCGGAAAGTCTAAAGGTTCAGGCAAATCCATCAGTGTTCTCTGCATTGGCGACAGTACCACTGCGGGAGGCCAGTATATTAGCATTATCAATACCGATTATCAATCTTTAGCCAGCCCTTCCATGACATTTCTCGGAACCAGGGGTACGGCACCAAACAAACATGAAGGAAGAGGAGGATGGAAATTCAGTCAGTATGCGGGCGACGGTGGTCAAAGTACCTACCAGTTCAACCTGAACGAAATAGATGAGGCGCCCAGCAACGGATCGGTTTATACGGATGGCAGATCAGAATTCACTGTTACTGAAATAAACCTTACAGGAGGTAAGGGTTACATCGCAGGTAGAAGAAGCAAAGGGACCGAAAGCCCTTCTGCCAATGGAAATCTGACTAAAATATCAGGAGCAGGCGCCGGCGCAATACCATACACCAATTCGGCGATGACGGCAGCTAATCCCTTCTGGAATCTGAAGACCCAGCGTTTAGATTTTAAAAAATACATGATTGATCACGCTTATACGATGACAGCGGATGATCTGATCACTGTCCACCTGGGGATAAACGATGTTTTTAATGATGTTTCACAATCAAAGCTTGACAGCATCAATATCGATTTCAACAAAATGCTTGCAGAATTCAGAGCCGTTATTCCTCAGATCAATATCGGGCTTTGCATCACCATTCCACCTTCCATTTCGCAGGATGCTTTTGCTGTAAATTATGCCTCAGGGCAAACATTGAAACGGTACATTGAAAATTACAAGCAACTGGTTGATTTCCTGTTAACAAATTACGACACACCGGAAATGAGAGCTTCCAGGATATATTGCATTGGTTTTAATTACTCCATCGACAGAACCAATAATTTTCAGAAAACAACAATGAAGGCTAATGCAAGAAGTACGCAGATCATTGAAACCTGGGGAAACGGGGTACATCCGGATAATCCAGGGTACTATCAGATGGGGGACGCCCTGTATTCGTTCATAAAAAATTTATCCCGATAAATTCTGCAGCCAGCTAGCCTGGATGTTTCGCAGGCCATCCCCACGTTTATTATGAGCAGATTTATAACCGGAGTCAATTAAGCTGTTCCATTACGCATTGTTTTAAACTAATTTGCACTATTTTGCAATTCATTATAACATATGAAATGCTTTCATCAAATTTATAGCTAAACAAAATTCATCCAAAGCATATGTCTTACACAAGAAAAGAATTCCTTCAAAACTCAGCCATTTTACTTGCCGCAGCGATGACAAGTTCCGCTTTTGTTCTGCAGAAGAATAAACCACTTTTAGGATTTTCTACAATAGGATGTCCCGACTGGACCTTTCAGCAAGTTGTAGATTTTGGCGCAAGCCATGGTTATACAGGTTTAGAGATCCGTGGAATAAAACGTCAGATGGATCTTACAAAATGTGATGAATTCAGCAGCCCTGAGAAAATCAAAGTTACGCTTTCACTAATGGGAGAAAAAAATCTGAAGTTCACAAACCTTGGATCTTCAGCAAAGATGCACTTTGCAGATGGTGCAGAAAGAGAGAAAAATTTAGCCGAAGCCAGAGCTTTTATCGACCTGGCACAAAAGATAAACTGTCCTTTCGTCAGGGTATTCCCTAACGAATTTCCAAAAGATCAGGACCGTAATAAAACGATGGACGTAGTTTCAAAAAACCTGTTAATACTGGGTGACTACGCAAAAGAGCGTAATGTTACGGTATTGATGGAAACCCATGGTGATTTTTCAAGGTCTGAAGATGTTTTAAAAGTCATGAAGGCTGCAGCACATCCCAATATCGGACTGGTATGGGATATTTCAAACATGTGGACGGAGACAAAAGAATCACCGTTGGAAGTGTATAAAAAATTAAAGAAGTACATTCTCCATACTCACATTAAAGATGCAAAATTGCTTGGCGATAAAATACAATATGTGCTTTTAGGACAAGGCGATGTTCCGATATTCGAAGCAATAGATATTTTATCAAAGAACGGATACCAGGGTTATTATAGCTTTGAATGGGAGAAATTATGGCATCCTGAACTTCCTGAACCTGAGATAGCTTTCGCTGATTACCCCAGAGCAATGAAAAAGCATTTTAAATTATGAGTTATAAGTGGCACGTTTGATATCTGGTATCGCAGCTAGTCAGGATGTTCAGCAGGGCATTCATGAGCGCTAAAACTCATTGTTACCACTTAATAAACCGTACAACGTAAGAACGTATAACGTACAACGTATAACGTATAACGTACAACGTATAACGTACAACTCATTTATATCGGCCATGTTTTATAAAGACATTGTCCGGTATATGGGTGAAGCCGGTGCAAAACTTATTTAAAATGGTAGTTCGCAAACTTTATAAAGTTACTCCAATCATATGCCGTTAGATTATGTTCCCCTTCCCTGTTATGATAAGCTATCTGTGATTGTATAACTGCTTCATTTATCCCCGGAGGATTTTCAGGAAGATTCGACCTGATCCCATATAATGCAAAAACCTTTTCAGCATTCTTTAAAGACAAAAATGTTCCTTTGGGATCGGCCCAAAGATCTTTTGAAGCATTGGTTGCATAAACAGGCCTGGGAGCTACCAATGCTATCAGCATGTGCTGATCTACTGGTAATGAATCCTCCCTGTCATTGAATTTCTTATAATTTGTATTAAACCAATGCGGGAAAGAAGTATTGATCCTGCTGATCCTTTCTCCGAATTGCCTGCGTGCCAGGGCAGCGCCAGTATTTCCTGAACAGTTGGAAACACAAATGGCAAATCGCTGGTCCTCGGCAGCTGTCCATAACGAAGCTTTTCCACCACGCGAATGTCCAACTATCGCTACCTTTTTTGCATTGATATCATAATCTTTTTCAAAGTAATCCATTACACGGCTGGCACCCCAGGCCCAGGCACCAATCGCCCGCATCCCATTATCAGCGATCAGCTGCTCAGGATATAATTGCAATACCCCGCTGGCAAATGTTTCTTTATTGTCGGGCGCCAGGTCACTGACATGAAATGCAGCTATAGCATAGCCACTGTCAATTAACATTTCTGCAGGCCAAAAGTCACTTTTTACAACTCTTGCAGGATCCGTATTCTCTTTACCCCGGTTGTTGATCAATAAAAAAGCAGGCGCAGGCTTCCTGACATTATTGGGAACAAAAAGAACCAGGTTTATTTTTACGGACTTATTATGATTAAACACCTCTATAAGGATCTCCTTTAAATGGGCCTTCCCGTTCATGGCTACAGCATTTTTATTTGCGACGGAATACTTAATACTATCATATGCTTTAGGCATTTGTCCGTAAATGTTATCTTCAAAAAGTTTAAGGATCTCCGGCCTTCTTACTTTTTCCCAGGCCCTCTTGCTGCTTACCTCCCTATTTGCGGTGGTTTTGAGAACATCAGGTAAAGTATATTCAGGAACTTTTGATTCATCATAATTTTGCGCTTGTACGCTAAGCATGAAATTTGCTAAAATGAATGCTATTATAAGTTGTTTCATAAACGTGCTTTTATCAGTTCAGGGTCGTTAAACAGGTCATTTGATAGGTTTGTTATGATAAAGATACACAGCACCTCTTTGTATTTATATAATGTCCGAAAAATAGAAATATCTCATCAATATTCTTTACTGCTTTTACTGCTAAAACAATGCAAT
>CAYHRC010000218.1:0-5285 GCA_964358565.1 uncultured Sphingobacterium sp.
CCCCGATTTTTGATATTCTGAAGCTAGTTTTTTGAGGTGTCCTAAGTCAGGATTTGACAGATAACACACCAAAAGCATTAAGTGAATTTATATCTGCTATGGAATATTCAGGATATTTCTCACCGGAAACGCTAGCTAGGTATAAAGCGTTGCCAAGTCTTTTGGATAAGGCAGCAAAAATAGGGAGTACGCGAGTCAGAGAGCGCGTTGATTATCAAACCGTTAGGAGTGAGTTACTCGATGCGTTAAGAAGCCGCTACGAGGAGTTACACAACCGAGCATACCCTACCCCTCAATCAGATCAATTGGACGAAGAGAAACGATTGGTGGCAGAATTAGCCAACCTGCAAAAAGAGGTACCTGATGAACAGGAACAAAGAATTACATTGGAAAGCGTATGTACCATAGATATCGCCCCTGAAAAAAAGCAAAAAGTATGGGAGTTAATTTCAGAAGATATTAGAAATATAGAATCTACCTCCACTTTCGTTTATGCCGATAAGTATCTTCCTCATGTCATCGATGTTTTCAAATTGCTTCGATCTGACCCTGCAATAGTGGCAACAATGATAAAAGATTATAAAGCTGGCATGGGGGAGATTGTTACACATCTGGGATATGGTCGAAATCCCAATTATAAATATATCACAGATACTCCCCCTTCATTAGAGCCATCGGCATTGAATTTCCTAACCCAAAAGGAAAAAGCTTGGCTTCTTGGTGCAACTGCTATGATCCTTAATGCTAAAGCTTCAGATTCCACAGTGATAATAGAAAGGATGCATTGGGCAGATCCAAGTTTGGGGACTCAAATACCTGTTGATAAAGCTATGGACCATATACATGTTCTTGTCAGTACAAAAGTACCTCCTTCTGATTTGACGCAAAAACAGAGAGAAGTTTCAGCATGGAAAAAAGAATTAGCTAAGCTGAGAAATGAAGATGAATATAACAAACAAAAAAATGATTCACGAAAATATAACGCTGAAAGAGATAAACTCGGTCAGTTATCAGCAGAAGGGATTGCAGCATCAGTGAAAACAATAACAAGAGAAAGACATGAAATACTCGATATTCCCAACTTCAGAAGTCTGGTTGATGAATTAGAACAAATGGCAGCAATCTGTTCTACGAAAAATGAGGCAGAATTCTGGTCGAGGCTCTCCGGAGCAGTAAGCGGAATGGGCAGCAATCCTACTTTTGGACAACTCGTCAAAATCGCGTCCCACACAGATAGTTCTTATGGCGGATTGATACAGGAAATGGTCACAATGGGGGTCGCAAATGAATTGGGAATAGGATCATTAAAGGATGATGCTGCCAAAATAGCAAATGAACTGAATGAATTAGCCGGGATTCTGACCTATGCCCATGTGCTTCATCAAAGCGGTGTCATGTGTCAGGCTGAATATACTGATGATACAGGGATAGAGATTGAAGGGGGAATCAATCTGGCTACAGCTGTTATGAATACGGCGGATGCAAGCGGTACGGAAACCGCAAAATTCCAGGCCGGGATTCAGAGTTTTAAACCGATAACCGTAACGCTTGGCACCGGATGCAATATTGTTACCGCTCCGGTTGGAAGCGGGAAATCGACGCTTTTGGATATGATTACCCAGATGGAGGGCTTGGCTCACGCGAATGACGGATGGATCCCTGCAAAAAATTGTAAACTGGGCAGACTCAGCGCTGCCAAGTCGTTAGCGATAAGGGATACAACATCCATAGTCAGCCGGTTTACCTCAAATATGGAAGGCTTAGCCGATCTTTCGATTTGGATAGCTACACTGCCTAAAGGCAGCAAGCCGCTGATTATTCTGGATGAACCTGCCCTGGGTACGGATGCGGCAGGCCGCAGGATTATTGTTACAACCTTGATTGAAACAATCAGCAGGAAATGTCCCGACGCTTTGATAGTACTCGTTACTCATGAATCAGGGATCGTAAATGATCTTGTCAAAAGTGTTCCGCAAACACATTTATTTGGAATAGATCCGGCAACGAAAACAGTTAAAAAATCAGATGGTTTCAATGAATCCAATCCTTTTGACCTAAAACATGTTGGAGCGGCAATAACACACCAATTATTATCAAGAGGTATACCAGCAGATGTGATTAGAAAACACTTACCGGTGATTCTAGGGGAAGCAAGTCTTACCTATGCTTTTATAAATCATCTTGATGACCTGCAACATATAAATGCGAATTAGGTATCTATACCCATCTTACTCAGCTTTGTGCAAGAAGGTTGAACCTTGAATTTATTGTCCAGACGTGCTATTTAGAATCTTTTTACGAATCTTGCGTTCCATCTTTCCAATAAATTTATCAGTCCCCACAAACTGTCCCCACACAGGTTTGGGGAGGATATCTTCCCACTCGCTCCCGATACCTGCTAATACAAACTCCCGATAAATTTCTATTTGCCGTTCCCTATTTAGTGAAAAAAACGATAGTGCATCTGTACGAGCAAGAAATGGAGAAAATACATAATTGCCATCAAGATAAGCTGCGTGACTACTCCAAGGGTAATCTTTCGGATCTTCTTTTAATCCAGCCCGAACCGGATTGAGATGGATATAGCGGATAAGCTCTAAAAGGTAACTATCCTTATCAATGAGAAACCAGTGATACCTGCCCTGAAACACGTGACCGCTATGCTGGTGTTTTTTATGAAAATACATCGTGTAGGACGTTTGTATGCGCTGCATAATCCGATCAACGCTGTGTTTGCCTACTTGGATCAAAAGATGAACATGATTGGGCATTAAAACATATGCATACAAAGTAAAATGAAGTTTTTGTTGGCATGCCCCGATTGCTTTGAGATATCGGCGAAAATCCCCATCAACGTGAAATATCCGTTGCCTGTCATTCCCCCGAGCAGTGATATGAAATAGTGCTCCGTCAAAATGAATGAGCGGTGATCTGGCCATCACCTATAATCATAGAATGATTCTTTGGGGATTGTCAATACAATAAATTCAAGGTTCAACCTTAATACTTTACTTGCAAATTCCTCTTTCTAAAACGAATCAGTTTTCTGATTTGATTCAGTATATTATTACGGTGATTAAAACGTCGCTCTATGCGAACAACCTATAATTTGATATTCAGCCACTCTTTTGTTATACTTCCACAAGAAATAATGCATCATTAACGTTAATAAAATATTCCGTATCATCAAAAAACAACCAGCACCTTTACATCATCACTCGTATAGTCTCTTTCAATGACAAAGACGAGATTGATAACTTGATTACTATCACGGTTCATGAGTAACCAAATTGTCGATCTCGTCAAAAAATAGAATCCCTACAAACAAGGAGGAACTATGGTGGCACAGCACGTAATCGGGTGGTTAGGTATTTCGTTTTTGACCAGGATTTTCCAGGTATTTGGCTGGATCCTGTTCAACAACTTCATTGCAGTAACTCACATGGTGGAATTGGATCTGTCGATAAATGCTCTCCTGCTCGGAGCAATTATTTACATCACCATGGCGGCTCTTGCAAGCGTTATCGTACGCATCGATTGGGATCCTTCGTACTTGATCATGATCTTTGTAGGACCCATCGCATTCTGGGCCACTGGCATGATCCTGCCAATGTGGTTTATCGTGTTTAGCTTATGGGGATCCATCGGAATGGGAATCCTATACGTCCTGTGTTATGTGGGCATAAAACGTTTTGCCTAAATGGCATCACGATTCTCAAATGGAGGAAAAATGGAAGCAAAAGATGTACAACCGGTTGTTTGGAAAACGTCGAACGATCTGACCTTCGAACTCTACTTTGTTGACGAAAGATACGAACGAAGCTTCATCAATTTTGGACAAGTGTATAGACAAACGACGGCACAACTTCTGAAACATTATGCAGACAGAACGAGAACAGTCTCTGTCTGTATTATGCCGGACGGAAGTCACGGCGAGATCAAAGATGATCACATTGACGACGTCCGTACGAGTATTGCTCTGCTTCGGGATGCCTTGGCAGAACGGGAACAAGCAGCTGAGAGCGTTTTCGATGCGATCATTGATATGTTTGCTAAAGCACTCGCTGCAGATATTTCCAAGCAAGGTCATCCCGATCCCGATGGCGATTGCAAAAAATGCTTAGCTACTCTCTGTCCCTTAAATGAAAATAGGTCCGGCGCATCGCCTGCCTGACCAAGTCCATTCAATGTATCCCTGCTGGCCTCTCGGTCATTTACTTTGTGTTCCGTAAATGCCGGGAGGTTTTTTTATGCATAAATTCCATTTGAACATTCATCTATAGGTTATATTTCCATAAAGGAAAATGCTTCGATTTCAGTGACAAAATGTTTTCCAACTGCATAAAACAGCACAAAAACTTGACAAAGTTTTCATACTCTAGGATAATACGGAATCATGCACATCCATGAGCTTCTACCAACTGGGCTTCTTCCGACCCGCGCGGCTGACATTTTTCGAACATTCGCAGTTACGCTCATGGCTGAGGCAACCGGATATCCAAACTACCCGACCGAGTGGGGGCCTGAAGTCGTACTTGTCGAAAATGAACAAAGAAAAATAGTGGCACAGCTTTTAAAAAACACCCTATCCAATCATGGTATTATTCATAAAGTTGTATTTAGTGAACCCCGCATCTCTGCGGTCAGAACCATAGAACTTTCTCTTGATGATATTCATCATATGCGTAGAGTTCTTCAGCTTGCTGACGTAAGGAAATTGACCGTTACAGACCAAATAAACACATATGAAGCCAGCGCTTCACGGTATGTTTTCAGCCAACAGAAAGGACAAATAGCCGATCCGGGGATAAGCAATATTGGGATGGTTATGATCTATCCCGTTGAACGGGGGCAAAATATACGGATATATCAAGCTATTGCAGAAAGTGCATCCGGAGTAAGAAAGGTCGAGGATTATAATTCAGCGCGATATAAAAATCGCAAAACAGCTATCGATTCACGAGTACCTACACCCATAGAAAACGCATTGTATGACCTCATGATAAACCATCGTGTTATGGGTCCGATAGATACCACACTTGATGAAGTAGTCCTACCTTTCATTCCAGCCCGATAACTTCTTTTTGTATGATTCCATTATTAAAGATAAGCTTTAGCGCGTAGATACTCCGGTAGCGTGATATTCCTGCAATTTGCACGTTTATAAAAGGCCAATATTCATTTAAACAATCCAAACTCTGAGAAAACGAGGTGAAATGTGTTGAAACGTATTATCGAACTTGAGTTGCTAGGGATCATGTTCGTAGGTATTGTGTTATTGCTTG
>CAYHRC010000219.1:0-5283 GCA_964358565.1 uncultured Sphingobacterium sp.
AGCCTGCTGAAAGGTTATTTGCATACCGGAGATGAGAGGTGTTGGACCTGGTTTGAAAAGGTGCATAAATATACCTGGGAACACTTTCCCGATCCCGAAAGAGGAGAGTGGTTTGGCTATCTGAACAGACGCGGTGAGGTCTTACTGCCACTGAAAGGAGGTAAGTGGAAAGGCTGCTTTCATGTGCCGCGTGGCCTCTATCAATGCTGGAAAACACTCGAAAAGATCGAACAGAGATATTCAAAAAAGATTTAAACAGAAACACAAAGACAAACAACCAAAACAAAGATGGCAAACATACCCATACAAAATACAGTGATCTCTGAAAATGAGAACACGAAGCAGAATTACATGCCTGCACTCATTTCATTGGCAGTGCTGTATTTCATGAATGGTTTTATCACCTGCCTGAATGATACGCTTGTTCCATTTTTTAAGCAGGGTTTTACTTTAAGCTATGCCGATTCTTCTCTTGTTCAGTTCTACTTTTTTCTTACCTATGGCCTTGTATCCTTTCCTGCCGGGATGGTTGTCGAAAGGATTGGTTATAAGAACGGGATGATACTTGGTTTTGCTATAGCAGCAATAGGTGCACTGTTGTTTTATCCCGCTGCAAGTATGCATCTGTATTATCTGTTCTTAGCTGCCTTGTTTGTTCTGGCAATTGGCGTTGTGGTTCTTCAGGTAGCATCAAATCCATATATCACAGCCCTTGGTCCCGCCAGAACAGCATCATCAAGGCTCACTCTTATTCAGGCAGTAGGTTCTATTGGTACTACCGTAGCGCCCCTCTTCGGTGCACATTTTATATTATCCCGTTTGCAGGAATCAGGGACTTCCAGTGATGCGGTAAAGTATCCCTATCTGGGTATCGCTGCTTTGCTGGTTTGTATTGCTTTGGTTGTCTATAACTTAAAACTCCCGCTTATAAGAACAGGTCCTGCAGGAATTGCTGCTACACCCATAGAGAGAAGAAGCATGTTTTCCTTCAGAAATCTGAATTTTGGTGCCTGGGCGATATTTGCATATGTGGGCGCTGAAGTATCGATTGGTACTTTTCTTACTAACTATATTTCTGATACGCTCAGCATGGGAGTAGAGCAGGCTAATTCGTATGTTTCCTATTACTGGGGCGGGATGCTTGTCGGGAGACTGATCGGTTCATACCTGCTTAAAACGATCAGACCATCATTTGTTTTAACCTTTTGTGCTGCTATGGCCATTTTGCTGGTTGTCATTTCGGTTAGTTCCAGCGGAAATCTTGCAGTATGGTCTATGATCGGGGTCGGCTTCTTCAATTCTGTTATGTTCGCAATTATATTTTCTCTTTCTGTTCAGGGGCTCGGAAAATACACTACAAAGGCTTCCGGAATATTATCTACCGCAATTGTAGGGGGAGCAATAGTTTCTTTTTCACAGGGTTTTGTAAGGGATCATTCAAGTTGGGCTGTCGCCTTTATGATCCCTGTAATATGCTATTTGTACATCGTCTTTTTCGGACTGAATGGCTATAAGACGAAAGCTGAAGCAGTATGAAAAGAAGAAATTTTATAGGGCTTGTAGGTTTAGGAAGCAGTGCTTTGGCTTCAGGCTCAATACTTTGTTTCTCTGACCAGGCTTATGCTGTTTCTCCTTTGAAGGCAGATGGCACTGAACTTCATGCCAATCTTGTAATTGCAGGTGGCGGTGTAGGAGGATGTGCCGCTGCTCTTGCTGCGCTGAGTAATGGGCTCCAGGTTATCCTGACAGAAGAGACCGATTGGATCGGCGGGCAATTAACCCAACAGGGTGTGCCGCCTGATGAGCATATCTGGATAGAAACACATGGCGGTACCAAATCCTATCGTCAGTACAGGACATCCGTAAGAAATTATTACCGGAACAATTATCCGCTGACAGATGCTGCAAGGTCCATGCAGTACCTCAATCCGGGCAATGCGGGGGTTTCAGTGATCTGCCACGAACCGAGGGTTTCATTAGCTGTATTGCACGGGATGCTGGCTCCTTATATCAGCTCAGGGCATTTAACCTTGTTAACCGAACATAAGATCCTGTCTGCAGATCATTCGGGAAATAAAGTAAATGCTCTTAAGGCGATAAGCAGGCGTACAGGCAAAGAGATTGTTTTGACAGCACCATTTTTTGTTGATGCTACAGAGCTGGGTGAGCTGCTTCCCTTAACGGGAACAGAATTTGTTACGGGCACCGAATCCATGAACGAAACCCGTGAACTGCATGCACCAGAAAAAGCTGACCCTGATAATCATCAGGCCTTTACCATGTGTTTTGCAATGGACTATTTGCCAGGAACCAATAATGTTGGGGATAAACCTGCAGAATACGATTTCTGGAGAAACCTTGTTCCGCAAATGAAACCGGCCTGGCCTGGTAAGTTGCTTGATCTGAGTTATTCAAATCCTAAAACTTTGGAGAGAAAACCCCTGGGTTTCAATCCGGATGGCAGCAGCACCAATCCTTACCTGAACCTATGGAATTACCGGCGGATTATCAGTAAGGATAACTTTACACCCGGCTTCTATACAGGTGATATCTCAACTGTCAACTGGCCGCAAAATGATTATACCTTAGGCAATCTTATAGGAGTAAGTGATGTTGAATTTAACCGGCATGTTGCGCGTGCAAAACAACTGAGTCTCTCCTTGTTTCACTGGCTGCAAACCGAAGCCCCCAGACCCGATGGAGAACAAGGCTGGCCAGGGTTGCGACTACGAAAAGATATAATGGGAACAGAAGACGGATTGGCTAAATATCCCTACATCCGCGAATCGCGACGAATTAAGTCTCTTTTCACTGTTCTTGAAGAACATGTTGGGCAGGCTAACCGGCTGCAGGTCGCCGGTCCGCTAGCCGGAAAAACAGCAGCTGACTTTTATGATTCTGTTGGTGTTGGTTATTATCACATTGATCTTCATCCGAGCAGCCGGGGGCAGAATTATATTGATTTTGCATCACTTCCTTTTCAAATCCCTTTGGGTTCATTATTGCCACGGCGTATGGAGAATCTGCTTCCGGCCAATAAAAATATAGGCACTACGCATATAACCAATGGCTGTTACCGCCTTCATCCTGTCGAATGGAGTATTGGTGAAGCGGTTGGTTCACTGGTATCTTTTTCGATTAAAAAGCAGTTGATCCCCCGGCAGGTTCGTGAAAGTAAAGCGTTGCTCTATGAATTTCAGGGATTCATTCGTTCGCAGGGAATAGAGACTCAATGGCCAAAATAAGTTGCAGTTATATGTTGCGTGTTGTGAGTTGCGTGTTGTGAGTTGCGTGTTGTGAGTTGCGTGTTCTCACTGGCAACCGACACCCGCAACGGTTAACACTATTTAGGCATTGACAACCCGCAACTACTCACATTTCATTTAACAGAAAATTTAAGCCCAATTCAACTATAAGCTCAAATTTTCTAGTTAATTTTTAATATATAACAACTAACTACTAACAAAATGAAAAGAAGAGAAATTCTAAAAAGTTTAACCGTTCTTCCATTGGCAGGTGTCTTAGGAGCTTCTACTACTGCAAATGCAGAAACTCAGCAAAAATCTGAATGGACCCCGAAAAAGGTTGCTATTCCGAGTAAGTATCCAAGCAGCAGTCCGCTTTCAGCCTGTATCCGTTCAGGGCATCTGGTCTTCGTCAGTGGAATCGGTGGCTGGTATGCAGATAGAAGGAAGGAGCCTGGAGATATACAAGTGCAGATCAGAAGTGCTCTGGAGCAAATGAAAGACCTGCTGGAGCGTGCGGGTACAAACATGGGCAATGTATTGAAAGTACATATGACACTTGCAGAACCCAATAAGAATATCAAAGCGCTGAACGAAGTTTATGGTGAGTATTTTCCTGATCCTAAGCCTGTTCGATCTTACAGCGGCTCTGGTATTGACCAGATGGGAAGAGATGGCATTCTTGTTCAAATTGATTGTATTGCCTACGTGGATTGATTATTAATTACGGATTGGGGGCATGGATTAGTGTTAAGTATTAACATAGGAATATCACAATTTACCTATAAATAAAATCTGCAACGAATCCGAAATTTCTGATTCATCTTGATCTATATCAAGGGCATTTCTTAACTCAGGTCATTTGAGTGGCCGCGCAGTTGGATTATTATTGCATCAAAACGCCAAAGACTTTCCAGGTGACAAGAAAGTTTAGAGCAGAGTATTAATTATAATTTTAATATAAGATCAAAACAATGAAAAAAGTCTTTTTAATACCTTTCGAATTTTGGAACACGTTCATAAAGTTCTTCCAGACCCGGATTTGTGATTAAAAGGAGTTCGGAATCTTCTATGACATCGATATTATAATCTGAAGGCTCCTGAGTAAGGAAGCTGTAAATATCGGAGATCCACCATCCTTCCAGAGCAAACTGAAGGATATGCTCATTACCCTTTTCGTCAACTGTATATGATCTCAGCGCACCCTTTTCCACAAAAGCGAGATTTTTACAAAGGTCTCCCTGTTGCAATATATATTGCCTCTTTCTTACTTTTTTCGGAATGAAAAGACCTCTGCAGATCTTTCCCTCTTCATATGTGAGACTTATCTTGCTTTCAATTTCTTGAAACAGAATTTTAAACATGATTGATTATTATTTATGAATTACGATTGTAATATGACTTTTACCTGGGTTAAATTAATATTATTACAGTTAATGCTTTTGTTAAAAAATATTACTTTAGCGAATTCATTATGAATCAAAAAGTATCATATTTAAATCTATCATTAAGAAAATTGCTCTTAACAGAGCCTGATTCATTTAATAAGGCCAGGATAAAAATTCTGTATACCATTTTAATATTTTCTATAGCCAAAATTCTGATAGTTATTCCAATAATTTACCAGGAAGGACAAGTTTTTCAACTGGAGAGAGCCTTAATAATGTTAGTTATTTATATCGGCCTATGCAAGGCCCTTTTAATTCAAAAATCTTACAGCCTTAGCATTGCACATATCATGGCCTCCTTTGGTTTAGTAATCATCTGGTCTGGATTGCTTGTACAAACAATTAATATAATCTTGCTTCAATTCGTGTTTATGCTCATTCTTAGCAGTTTTTATTTGCTTAACAGAGTATATGGAATGGTATATTCTGTTATGGCTATATTGCCTGTTATTCTATTTAGCATTGAGGGAAACGGCTTGCAGTTTCATTTTAAGCGTGGAGAAATTGCTGCACCGGCGTTTGAAATTCTTGTTGTATTAAATTTTATTACCATAGTAATTATCCATTATTTATATCACTCGGCAATCAGC
>CAYHRC010000220.1:0-4585 GCA_964358565.1 uncultured Sphingobacterium sp.
GTCTCAGCTGTAATGGTATCTAATTCGGCCTTTTTGATCTCAAGATCCTTTTTACGTTCGGTGATGTTCGCCAAAGCTTTTTCATAAACCTCGGTTTTGTTCTGAATTTCGAAAGTATACTCCTTTATCTTTTTCTCTGAAACCTGGATCTCTAAGCCCTGAATTTCAACCTCTTTAGAAATTGCATCATACTCACGGTTATTCTTTACGTCACTTAACTGCGCTTCATACTTTTTAGTAGCAGCAAGCGCCTCCTTGATCATATTCTTGCGCGTTACGATCGAATCTTCAAGTTCATCAAGTTCGGCTTTTATTTTTTGTATGCGTGTTTCTAAACCTGCAACCTCATCTTCCAGATCTGCAACTTCCATTGGAAGCTCACCGCGTGTCTGGCGAATCTTGTCAATCTGGGTATGTAAGGTTTGAAGTTCGAATAGTGCCTTTAATTTTTCTTCTACTGATTGTTCCATTAAATCAAATAATTTATGGGGTTTGTGTTTTGTACTGTTAAACGGAGTGCAAAGTTATGAAATTTTTCTGTAATTAATTCTAACAATAATTCCTGCGTAAACTGCTCACTTTCAAAATGTCCCACATCTGCAATGATAAGTTTTTCTTCCGCATCAAAAAATTCATGGTATTTAAAGTCAGAAGTAATAAAAATATCCGCTCCGGCACGGATAGCATTCGGCAGAAGAAAACTGCCGGCGCCGCCACAAACCGCTACACGCCGAATCTTTTTTCCCAGAATACCGGTATGCCTAATAACTTTTGCATCTAACTTTTCCTTAACAAAATTTAAAAAGCTCATCTCATCCTGGTCATTTTTAAGATTACCGATCATTCCTGATCCCACTTGCGGATAGGGGTTGCTTACGGGATAAAGGTCGAAGGAAATTTCTTCATAGGGATGAGCCTCTACCAGGGCTGCAAGAAGTTTTCTTTCTATATTTGCCGGATATATGGTTTCTATCCTGATCTCTGATTCGTGATGTCTTTTACCGATATCGCCTACATGAGGATTTGTTCCCACGCCTGCCTTGAAAGTTCCAACACCCTCCGTATTATAACTGCATTCTGAATAATTACCTATCCAGCCGGCACCTGCTTCAAAGATGGCTTTTCTTACTTTTTCAGCATCAGCATCAGGACAAAAGGTGACCAGCTTTTTTAGCGCACCTTCTTTGGCTTTTAGTATAGTGCAGCCTGTAAGGCCAAGCTTATCGCATATTTTTTTATTAACCCCATCAAGTACATTATCAAAATTAGTATGAATGGCATACAACGCTATATCGTGTTTGATGGCCTTCATCACAACGCGTTCTACGTAATTTTTACCATTAAGCTTTTTTAAGCCCTTAAAAACGATTGGATGATGAGAAATAATAAGATTGAACCCGTTTTCAATTGCTTCGTCTACTACTGCTTCTGTACAGTCAAGCGAGATCAGCGCCGCTGAAATCTCCTTGTCAGGGTGGCCTACAATCAAGCCGGAATTATCATAATCTTCCTGATAGGCAAGGGGCGCTATCGTCTCAAGGAAGGAAGTAAGCTCACGTAATTTCATATTTCAAAGATACCTTATTACTTAAACCAGGTCCAAATCCGCATTAAAATGGTAATTACAATGCTTAACAGGATCATCGTGGTGATTGGAATATACAATTTGAAATCAGGCCGCTCAATTTTTATATCTCCGGGTAAATTTCCAATCCAGTTAAGCTTGTCATGAAAAAAGTAGATCAGAACACCAATGAGCAGGATCAAAATGCCTGCCAGTATAAGGATCTTGCCGGTGCCACTATTCATAAAAGCATAAAAAAATTTGGGCGGTTATAAAATATCGCGTCCCGGAGATGGGGGCATCATTTTAACAATCTGTGCGCTTTCAAAAGCTGCTCTCTGATTATAATCAAGTGCGAGTGATTTATGGTTAATAACATCCACAATGGTACCGATAAAACATAATCCTGCTGTGAGTATATAAAGAATACCCATACCCATGTCACCTGTTACAAAACGCTGGATTCCGGCGATCCCTAAAAAGCCGAGCAGCGTAAATAAAAGAATATCATCAGGACTTTTTCGCTTGCCGGAATAAAACATAACGAAGTTTTGCGACTGCCGCTGATCCAGGTCTGCCATAACCTGCTGCAGGTATGCGTATTCTTCAGGGCTCATCCCTTTAAGATTAACTAATGGATCTCTTTCCATAATGAAACGGGTTTGATATTCCTAAATTTAAAAGGAATTTATTAAATAAACGCATTACCCTGTGAATTAGAATGATGAGGGCAGGAATTCCAAACCAATGCTGGTTTAAAGATCGTTCAAGCTCTCCATGAAGCAGATAACTTACCGATCGTCCAAGTCCGCATCCGGGGCACCAGGAGATACCTGCATTTGCAAGAGGGCATAAAGTGAAGTGATCAGAGGCAGGGTAGGAGAAAGCGAGTAAAAGCAGCCCGGCCGACCATGCGATTAATTCCAATGGCCATTTGCTAAACATCAAAGGTGCTTTTGCTTGTTCATTAAGATCAGTGATATTGCAAGGTTGAACAGTACGCCGATCAGGGCAGCCGCCCCTATTCTGTACATAAAATCTGAGTTAAGGAGATTTGAATTGAACTGCACATAAACGATAGCGAAAAAAGCTGCAATTATGCCCCCGACTGCAAGTATTTTGAACCCTTCAAATAGTCCTTCGAAAAATTCCATCTTGCCCTCAATAACGTGATCCCTGTAATTTTTTATCCCTAAAAATAACCCAACTGCGGGGATCAGTACTGAAGCATATTCAAGCCAGCCCAATTCGCTCACTTCTGAAGGATTAGCTGGATAAACTCCGGCAAAGTGCATGATCAGAATCCAGACACCACTTATTACACCTATTAAAATGCCGAACTTAATAGAATTTCCCATCGTATTTCAATTAATCAAATTACTTGTGTAGATGTATTTTAAAACAGTAAAATCGCTTAACTGTTTCGCGAAAAATATCTCCTGCAGCAAGTTTCCTGTTCAAGCCTTTTCCTTATCCTAATTAAATATACTCTTCTTTAGCTCATCCAAAAACAGTAATCGGGTTAAATTTCATGTTTTTATCTCCTTAACGTATATTTGCACCGAAAAGCAGAGCTGTGAACATTCGGGACATTTTAAATCAGTATAAGTCGGATTCCCGTGTAGCCAGCCTGGCAGAAGCCCTTAACAAAGGTAAAAATCCACGGGTCCACCTAAAAGGTCTCATCGGGTCAAGCGATTCGGTGGTGGCGACAGCCTTGTATTTTTTACAGCACCGGCATATGATCTTTGTCTTGCCCGAACGCGAAGAGGCAGCCTACTTCCTTAGCGATCTGGAAAACCTTCTTGAAAAGGAAATCTTGTTATTTCCTTCATCTTTCCGCAAATCGTTCGAATTTACACAGGTGGACAGCAGCAATGTTCTTCAGAGGGCGGAGGTCCTGAATGAGCTTAACCATTCAAGTGAATATGGAAAGATCATTGTTAGTTATCCTGAAGCTATTGCTGAAAAGGTCATTGATCGTGCTTCCCTTGAAAAAAATACACTGGAGATCTCCAAAGGCAATAAGCTGAGTATAGACTTTATCAATGAATTCCTGATTGAGTATGACTTTGATCGGGTAGATTTTGTCTATGAGCCCGGACAATTCTCCATCCGGGGTGGTATTGTCGATATTTTCTCCTTTTCACATGATCTTCCATACAGAATCGAGTTCTTCGGTGATTTTATAGAAAGCATACGCACTTTCGAAATTGAAGATCAGCTTTCTGTTGAGCAGGTCAACAGCATTACGATCGTTCCTAATGTTCAGTCGAAATTCCTTACAGAGCATAACATTTCCCTTCTTGATTATATAGACCCTGATACCCTGATCTGGTTTAAAGATGTAGCTTTTACGCTCGACGTAGTAAAAGACGGGTATAAAAAAGCTGTGGCATTTTGGAAAGCCCTTCCCACTGAAGATAAACAGCAAAATCCTCAATGGATCGATCCGAAATTTAATTTTACGGATGAGAAAATGCTGGCTGACCAGCTGCATGATTTTGCCGTCGTTGAATTTGGGAAACAATTCTTTTATGATCCCAATGAAATCATTTCATTTGATATAAAGCCTCAGCCTTCTTTTAACAAAGACTTTAATCTCCTCATCCACAATTTTAAGGAGAATGAAAAATCAGGGCTAGAAAATTTGATCTTCACGGATTCGGCAAAACAGATAGAACGGCTATACAGTATTTTTGAAGATATAGACAAGACTGTAAAATTCAAACCCGTTCATCTCTCCTTAAGGGAGGGATTTATTGATCTTGGACAGAAACTGGCCTGTTATACCGATCACCAGATCTTTGACAGGTATTATAAGTACAAACTCAAAAAGGGTTATACCCGCTCACAGGCTATTACTCTCAAAGAACTGCGGGAACTAAAGCCCGGAGACTATATTACTCATATCGACCACGGAATTGGTAAGTATGCAGGCTTAGAGAAAGTCGAAGTGAATGGCCGCTCCCAGGAAATGATACGTCTGGTGTATGCTGATAATGATCTGCTTTACGTCAA
>CAYHRC010000220.1:4595-5282 GCA_964358565.1 uncultured Sphingobacterium sp.
ACCGCATCTCTAAATATTCAGGGAAAGAAGGAACGGTTCCCAGAATGAACAAGCTCGGAACCGACGTTTGGGAAAAGCTGAAAAAAACGACTAAAAAAAAAGTTAAAGATATAGCCCGTGACCTGATCAAGCTTTACGCTATCAGGAAATCGCAAACGGGTACTGCTTTCTTACCTGATACTTATTTACAAACCGAACTGGAAGCATCTTTTATTTATGAGGATACTCCCGACCAGGTAAAAGCTACTGCGGATGTCAAAAAAGACATGGAATCGCAGCATCCCATGGACAGGCTTATTTGTGGAGACGTGGGTTTTGGTAAAACTGAAATAGCTATCCGGGCAGCTTTTAAAGCCGTTACCGATAGTAAGCAAGTTGCCATCCTGGTACCGACAACCATTCTTGCATTACAGCATTTTAAGACCTTTACTTCGCGTCTCGCAGATTTTCCCTGCAACATAGATTATATAAACCGCTTTAAATCCGCGAAACAGATCAAAGAAACCCTTCAAAAATTAGCTGAAGGTAAGGTCGATATTATTATTGGAACGCACAGGATTGTAAGTAAAGATGTAAAGTTCAAAGACCTCGGTTTGCTGATCATTGATGAAGAGCAAAAATTTGGGGTCAGCGTAAAGGAAAAACTTAAACAGTTCCGTGTGAATGTGGATACATTGACGCTGACAG
>CAYHRC010000221.1:0-5274 GCA_964358565.1 uncultured Sphingobacterium sp.
TAGATCCTACGGTAATAACTGCTCCGGCAACGGGTACCAGAGAAGAGCTGACAAAAGACTCAATATATTTATATGCAAAAGAGACCTATTACTGGAATGATGGCATACCTTCCTATAACATTATTAAGCCCAGGTCTTATGCTACCAATGAGGCCGTGTTGGATGCCATAAAAATATTGCCTGGCACTAATATACCAACAGATAAGTATTCTTTTCTGGTTGATGGATCAGTTTCTGCACAATTAGGCGGCGTAAGCGGTGATTATGGATTTTCTGTGTTTTATAACAGCGAGAACGACCTGCGTATTAAATATGTTTCACCCAGCTCTCCCGCAGCTGCTAAGGAACTTAAAAGGGGCTATAAGATAATTAAACTAAACGGACGGACAGATCTGAGTGCAAGTAACCCAGCTACTATTAATTTTGTAGGAGATGCTATTTTTGGAAATGCCCAAACAGTATCTATGACGGTTCAAAAGCCGGATGGAAGTTCAAAGGATTACACAATCGCGCGTACTAATTACTCTAATAACCCGATTTTCTACAGCAATATATATACAGTTGCAGGGAAAAAAGTTGGCTATATAGTTTATAACAGCTTTACCACAACTTCGCGCGATGCTTTAAAGGCGAAATTCGCCGAATTTGCAGCAGCGAATGTTACCGAACTTATCGTGGATCTGAGATATAATGGGGGTGGTTCTGTTTCTACGGCTGATGCATTTACTAATCTGATTGCGCCGTCTTCGGTCGCTGGCCAGGTTATGTATACAACCTACTGGACCAAGACCATGCAGGATGGAAATGCGAAAATTTTATCCCATCAGCCACTTCTGGATGCGGATGGGAAATTACAGCCATTTACCGCCGGTGTGAATGGGGTGTATGCAACTTATGCTGATATCAATTATAAGCCAACGAAAGACGCCGGGAATGTGGAACTTTTTGCCAAAGAAGGAAGTGCAAATATAACTAAGGTATCTTTCCTGGTTCTTAAAGGGACTGCCTCAGCAAGTGAATTACTGATGAATAATCTAAAACCTGTTATGCCTGTAAAACTGATAGGACAGACAACCTATGGCAAGCCGGTAGGCTTCTTCGCCATACACATAGATAAGCTTGATTTATATATTCCGCAGTTCGAAACAAAAAACCAGCAAAATGTAGGTGCTTATTATAGTGGTATGACGCCAGATTTTGCTGTTGTTGATGATGTTACCAAAGATTTTGGTGATCCCCAGGAAAGATTGCTGGCCGCTGCACTGAGTTATTCTGAAAAAGGAACTTTCTCTTTAAGTACACAGGATAAGACCCTCAGCAGCATTAAAGGTATGTCAGTAACCGAAGCGGTACGTATAAGCAATGAATTAGATAAAAATATATTCAAAGGCATGATCGATGATAAGTTGAAGCTGAAGAAAAAATAGATTAGTTACGGGTTGCGGGTCACTGTACCTGAAACCGGTACTCTTAACAGCCTCGTAACTCATAACAGTTAACTCATCAAAGCCTCATGATTTTTTAATTATGAGGCATTTTTTTAAAAACTAATTCAATTTCAAGGTGTAATTTAGTAGTGTAATATAATTTCATATTCATTAAAATATAGTATCATGAGTTTAAGATTAGGCGATATAGCCCCGAATTTTAAAGCAAAAACATCTCTGGGAGAGATCGATTTTTACGAATATTTAGGAAACAGCTGGGCAGTGTTATTTTCCCATCCGGGAGATTATACACCGGTGTGTACAACCGAACTGGGAAGGACAGCATCTTTAAAGGATGAATTTGATAAGCGTAACGTTAAAGTTATCGCATTAAGCGTCGATTCGGTTGAGTCTCATAAAGACTGGATTGGGGATATAAATGAAACACAGAACGTAGAAGTAAAGTTCCCGATCATTGCTGATGAGAACAAAGAGATCGCTGAAATGTATGGAATGATGCATCCGAATGCTTCTGAGACATCAACTGTGCGGTCATTGTTCATTATAGGTCCTGATAAAAAAGTTAAGCTGATGATCACATATCCGGCATCAACAGGAAGAAATTTTCTGGAGATCCTGCGGGTTATTGATTCACTTCAGCTCACAAGTAAATATAGTGTGGCAACTCCTGCCGACTGGAAGGAAGGGGAGGATGTTGTTGTGTCTCTTTCAGTAAAGACAGAAGATATCCCTGGCAAATTCCCTAAAGGATATAAGGAAATAAAGCCTTATCTGAGAATGACCCCACAGCCTGATAAATAAGATTTCAGTAATATTTAATGTGATCATTCAGGATCATTTTTTATATTTATGTTTATTTGATTAATTGCTTGTAATTATACATGCCGGCTTGTGCGCCGGTAGTATTGATACAGGCTAAATTTTAAAGGTATATTTATGGAAACTGGAAAAGTAAAATGGTTTAATACCCAAAAGGGTTATGGTTTTATTGTCCGGGAGGACGGCAAAGAAGTTTTTGTACACTTTAACGACATTGAGGGGGGCGCGAATTCACTTCGTGACAATGATGAAGTTGAATTTGAAGTCGAGGAAGGTAGAAAAGGTTTGCAGGCAGTAAATGTCCGAAAGATCTAAATCCCATTAAAAAAGGAACTCCAGGGTTCCTTTTTTAATTACAATCCTCTTCTGATATTTATAAACGTTCACAATTCAATACCAGCAGCTCATTCTTTCCGCCGGTGCAAAATAACAGATATTCTTCGCCTCCATCATTGATCTTAAGTTTTTTTCTGAGAGTCTCCGGACTTAAAGGAAAATTGCGGCAAATGATATTCGCTTTCCGGACGGTGTTTTCTTTCATGAATGCTCCGTAATTCCAGGTTTTCTTTAATTTAAAGCTGCGTCCTATAAAATTGCTGTTCAGTTTGCCGGAAGTATACAAATGCGTGTGCTGATGGAGCTTTCCTAATCCGAAATCTCTGCAGATCAGTTTAAAACAACCAGCTTTGAGTAAGGCTACATCAGGTTCATATATAAATGTTAAAGGGTCCGAATAGTCAGTTATCCTGAATTCTTTTTCTTCGCTCAGCCTGAACCTATAGATTTGGGTCTTGTGCTCAATAAGTGCTGCACAAATAATCGCCGGATCAGTTTTACTTTCGTTTTTATCAATTATCCATACTATTTCTTTACACTCATTCTTAATGCTGATCACGTGTACTTCGCTGACCTGCTTCAATTCGCTGATAGTCGATTGAAGATCAAGCAAGGGTGCTGTTTTTATGATGATACGATCTGATTTCTTCAGGAACAGATCCATATTCCCGGGTACATCAGGCTCGCAATCTTTAAGCAGAAAAACTTTTCTTGCATTTTTCCTTCTTGATGGATCAATATATATCGTATCAAACGTTTGACCGGATATCCTGAGGTATTCAAGGCCGTCAGCATTCACGAACTGAATGTTGGCCCCCAGTACCTGTGCATTGTGTTGCGAAATCTCTGAAAGCCCCTTGTTAATCTCACAATGCGTTACATCTTTTTCTTTCTTTGAAAAAAAATAAGAGTCGACCCCAAAACCTCCGGTCAGGTCAATTACCTTCTCTCCACGGATTAAATCGGCTTTGTACCTGGCTGCAATCTCAGAAGATGCCTGCTCAATGGAAATTTTGAGAGGATAATAAATACTGGACGTGTTAAACCAAAGAGGTAATTTGTATTCAGCCCGCCTTTTACTGTCGATTTGCTCAGCCAGCTCTTTTGAGCTAACAGAAGGGAAAGGGCTCTTACTCAGGCTAAGGCGGCTGATATCAGCATTTATATTCTTATTTATAAAGTCCTGTATATCAGTATCTAATATAGCCTTATTCAATTTATTTTAATATTAACTGAGCGGTGTTCCTGCTAAACTGCTCCATGAGAATAATTTTACCTGCAGTCAGTTCAGGAAGCTGTGAACGTTTATAATGTCTGAGGGTCATTAATTCAAGACCCGAATTATACCTGTATTTAAAATTGTCCTTCAGGTTTTCAGTAAGATTTCTGAACTTCAATTCATCATTGTCAAAACAAATGGAAATATTTAGTGCAGACAATTGCACCATATTCAATTTAATACGGGCTTCTGCCAGGCCTTTAAAGATCATGCTTAAGATCTCTTCATTTATAAAAGAGAGATCATTTGCTGATATCGATAATAATACCTGATCCTTTTTCACTATGATCGCACAAATGTCGGTGTTAAGCTTAGCATCGCGGTCGATCCTGGTTCCTTTTTCATTAGGGAAAAGAAAAGGCTTAACAAAAAGTGGGATACCGGCAGTTTGCAAGGGCTTAATAGTTTTAGGGTGAATAACCGTCGCTCCGTAATAAGCCATTTCGAGGGCCTCAGAGTAGGGAAGCTCATCATATTTTTGTGAGTTTTGAAATAATTTCGGATCTGAATTCAGAACTCCGGGAACATCTTTCCATATCGTGACCGATTCGGCTTTTAAACAGAAGGCAAAAACAGCAGCTGAATAGTCAGAACCCTCGCGTCCTAAAGTTGTTGTGAAATTCTCTGAAGTCCCACCTATAAACCCCTGAGTAATAAGAAAATGATTTTTGAATTTGATCGAAAGCTTTTGGATTGCCCTACAGCTTTTATCCCAGTCAACCTGACCCTCCCTATAGGTATTATCAGTTTGTATATATCCGCGTGCATCAATCCACTGTGTTTTTAAGCCCCGGTGTTTTAAAAAAGCAGCAACTATTTTACTTGAAACCAGTTCACCGATTGATACAATCTGGTCATAATTAAAATCGTAATTTGAATGAGGTTCCTCCTCAAGAATCCACTCAATTTCTATAAAAGTATTGGCTATTTCATCAAAAACAGGGTGTGCATGATCCTCAAAAAGACCTTTTAAGATCTTATTATGAAACTCTTTGATCTCATCAAGAAGATGATGGGTATCGCTTTGTTGATTAACGTAGGCGAGGCAAAGCTTTTCAAGGGCATTTGTTATTTTACCCATTGCAGAGACAACAACAAGGATCTGATCTGACTGGTAGAGTTCCATTATCATGACCAGGTTGCGTACCCCATGCGCATCACTTACAGATGCCCCCCCAAATTTAAATACCTTTATCATTCTTTTTAGTTGTTCGTTGTTTGTTGTTCGTTGTTAGAACAGAGTTAACTAATAACTAACTACTATTTATTATAATTGTCCGTCGTTTGTTGTTCGTTGGTAGCACTGTATCTTTTAGTTGTCAGTAGTTCGTTGTTAGAACGGAGTAACCAACAACTAACAAACTAACAACTAACAACGATCCAGTTGTTCTT
>CAYHRC010000222.1:0-2135 GCA_964358565.1 uncultured Sphingobacterium sp.
ATATTCGTAAACCCGCCTTTCGGCTCCAGATTGGAATAATAGGTGTTCGGAAAAGCCAGGATGATATGAAAGTGTTTTGAATAGGGCAGATAGTTTAAAAAGGCAAAGATGCCTATGATATGAAACCACCAGCAGGCGCGCTCAATAGCAATAAGAGCTGATTGAGAATCGGGCAGGAGGGGCATCAGTAAACTGCTTACCGGGAAAGACCCTGCACTGATGTAATGTGAAATGCCAAGTTGCTGCAGTTTATAATCTGCCGCGTTCATGGTTAAAAATGCAGTCATCAGCAGTACTTCGACTATAAGGATGATGTTTGCATCCGACCTTGGCCAGCTGGTCATTTCAATTCCCGAAAAGCGCCTTAACTTCAGGATATTTCTCCTGATAAAAAAGGTAATGACGCCGATCAGTACAAGAGCAGCGAGGATCTCGAATGAAGCGATAAGCACATTGTAGACAGCTCCCAGAGGTGCAAAGATGCGGTGGGTACCAAAGAGCCCGTCGATGATTATTTCAAGGACTTCAATATTAATGATAACGAAGCCGACATAAACAAAGAGATGGAGGATGGCGGCAACAGGCCTTTTAACCATTTTGCTTTGGCCGAAAGCAACTTTGAGCATAGTCATAAGGCGTTCCTGAGGCCTGTCGGAACGATCAGTGGCCTTGCCTAAATGAATGTTCCTGCTGATTTTGCCTGCATTCTTTGTGAAAAGAGCAATAGCAGCTGCTGCAATTAATAAGAAAATTATTTGTAGGACCATTCTCGTATTAGTTTATGGGTAAAAATAGGGAATATCCTGACAGATGCAATTACTATGCAAGCATATTATAAACAATTATCAGATAAAGGGGATAGGCGGCAGTGGCAATATTTTTCAAATAATATTTCCTGAATCCAAAAAAGACACTACATTTGCAGTCCCGAACAAAACGGGTATGGTCTGGTACCATAGCTCAGTTGGTAGAGCAAAGGACTGAAAATCCTTGTGTCGCTGGTTCGATTCCAGCTGGTACCACAAATGACGGTACCAATCTGTACCAAAAACCTGTAAATCGCTGATTTACAGGTTTTTTTGTTTTTGACAATCCCATAAAAACCCATTGTTTCGCAAAGTTTCTGATACCTAAAAGGATACCTGTGTTAGATTTTTATCTTCGAGGTAACCAGAAGTGGCTTAATTGATTGTAGTACAGTTATTTAAGGCTATTGTAAATGACCAAAAAACAGGGTGTTTTTGCATCTTTTTGGTCTGGATTTGACTCCTTTTTTATACCTAACTCAGGCTCAAAAACTGAATTATTATCAAACAGTAACAAATAGAACTATGAGAACAGCAAACACATTTGGCGTACAGTTCATGATCCGGGTGGATAAATTGAAAGAAGGTAAAGTACCTGTCTATGCACGTATCACCGTTAACAATGAAAGAATACACATCGCATTGAAACAATGGGTCGAAATCCATTGCTGGGATAACCGCAGAGGTTGCGGCAAGGGGACTAAGGATGAGATGAAGTCATTGAATAATTACCTCGAAGAGGTCCGCACCGAACTGGGGCAATGTTACCGCGAACTCCAGCTTAAAAAGTATCCGATCACAGCGGAAAAGATAAAAAACCTGTTCCTGAGAACTGAAAAAGAAGAATATTCACTCACCAGGTTGTTTGAATATCATAATTCCAGTTCAAAGAATACACTCGCTCCCAATACACTTAGCCATTATGAAACCTCACAAAATTATATCCTGATGTTTGTTATGGAGCAATTCAACAAGAAGGATCTGCACCTGTATGAGCTTAATTATAAATTTTTAGTGGATTTCGAAAACTTCCTTAGAAATTATAAGCCAACAGATCATCAAAAGCCAATAGGACATAATGGTGCTATGACGCATCTGATTCGTTTAAAGAAAATGATCAATTTGGCGATCAAACTGGAATGGATAGCCAAAAGTCCATTCGGAAGTTATAAGATCAAAATTCAGCATGACGAACGGGAATACCTGACAACTGGTGAACTTTCGGCTATGGAAAAAAAAGCATTCAGCTTATATCGGCTTGAACTGGTGCGTGACTTATTTGTTTTTTGTTGCTATGGGTAGCTGGGTCAATGTAGCACATTTCTACTG
>CAYHRC010000222.1:2145-5238 GCA_964358565.1 uncultured Sphingobacterium sp.
ATGAATCTCAACCCGGATAAACTTATAACAGGGATGGATGGTGAAACCTGGATAAAAACACAAAGGCAAAAAACCCGAACTCCGGTAAGCAGTCCTTTGTTGCCTCACGCTTCTGCTATTCTTGTCAAATATAAAGACTATCCAAGAGCCTTGAGTAATAATAAGCTTTTCCCGGTAATATCTAATCAGAAAATGAATAGCTATTTAAAAGAAATAGCAGATCTATGCGGGATCAAAAAAAACCTGACCTTCCACTTAGCCCGCCACACCTTTGCCACCACTGTAACGCTATCGAATGGTGTCCCTATAGAAACCGTCAGCAAAATGCTCGGGCATACCAAAATTGCCACTACCCAGATCTATGCAAAAGTTATTGAGAGGAAAGTCAGTGAAGATATGCAGGCCTTGAGAAAGAAATTAAGCGCTGCTCCGGAAATATGACAGCAGATTAATAAACAAAATTTCACCACTGGGTATTAACTGGTATAAGTAAAGGATTAGATCAGGGCATATTTGTGCATAATATTCCTAAGTATGGCAGCAACAATTAGAACCCCGGAAGATTTGATAAAATTCAAGTCAGATTTGATAGAAGAAATAAAACAGTTGTTGGAAAATCAAAAAGGACAGCCTTATAAAAAATGGCTTAAGTCATACGAGGTGCTAACCATGCTTGATATCTCCAAAAATACCCTGCAGATGATGCGTGATAAGAAAATCCTGAAATGCCAGAAAGTGGGAGGCGTATATTATTATTGTATGGAGGATATTCAAAAGATTTTAACTGGTAAACCGTAAGTAGGGGAGGTAGATCTTGTAAAGTTCGAATCCTGGCAAGACAAAGAAATATTTATTTGTGTTCAAAATGGCATCTTGACTTTTAGTCCGGCTGGCAGGACAGTTTTCGAAACATTTTGCAGAAAATTTGAAATGGCTGGCGAAGCTATTTGCCACATAGGATGGTGGGAGCATCGATTGGTTCGATTCCGGGTCCGGGTAGGACGAATGGAATTCTTTGAGCATGCTCTGGAACATTCTCTCGAGATCATTTGCCTGGTTCTCGTCCAGAAAGTAGACGGGATCTACACCAATTTTAAAGAGTGGTGACATTTTTCATAAGACATATGGCAATATCTCTTAGTAGATAATATTCGATGCACATCAGTAAGGAGTTTGCAAAAATTATTAGCATTTTTATAAATCAAATTACGGGTCTTATGAAATGGATAGATACTGCTAATTTACGTAGTTGGGCTTCGAGAAGAGATTGTCAAGATCAACTGCCTCTGCTAGTTAGAAAGTTGATTCGAGCAACATCGAGCAGCATAAAAAAGATTAGTTTTCCAGCTGGAGAAAATGTACTGATTGGAGGTTGGGATGGTATTTTGGAAGTATATGAAGAAACTGAATATCTTCCATTAGGCATATCACTTTGGGAATTTGGAGCCAATAGCGATATTAAAGGTAAGGCGGATGGCGATTATGAAAAGCGTAAGGGAAATGCACTAGGATTTAACCCGGCAGATGCTATCTATATTTTTGTAACCCCAAGATTATGGACCAAAAAAGATGAATGGATAGCTGAAAAGAATTCAGAAGTGTTTTGGAAAGAGGTTCGGGTTTATGATGCACAAGATTTGGAAGAATGGATCGAAGCCGCCCCTTCAGTTGGTGCTTGGCTGGCTGTCAACCATCTGTCTATTTTCCCAAAAGGTGTCCAACCTGCGGACGATTTTTGGGAGGAATGGTCGACAGGGAATAAAATTAAATTCACGCCGAATGTTGTATTGGCAGGACGTCAAAAACAGGTAGAAGTTCTTTTCTCACAATCAGAGCATCCTTCGCTTATACCAGTTAAAGCCTCTTCGCGTGAGGAAGCGATTGCATTTATTATAGCCGCTTTTAAAAACGACGATTTGATTGCTGAAGACTTTTTTGCCCGAGCACTGATTGTTGATAGTCCGGACGCCTTTAGAGAAATCTTAGTTGCAGATAAACCGTTGTACCTGATTGTTCGCTTTGATGATGACAATATCATCAATAGGGCTAAAAGCAAGGGGCATGTTGTGTATGTGCCATTGGGAATAGATAATTCCGGGCAATGGACGGATCGGATAGACCTTCCAGCATTGGGAAGAGAAGAATTTTTAGAAGCTTTAGTCAACAGTGGCCTTGAAAAGGATGAGGCGGAAAAAATTTCAAAAAGATCAGCCCGAAATCTCTCGGTTTTAAGAAGACAGCTAGAGTTTAACCGTTTAGTACCTGAATGGTCGCATCCAAACAACGTTAGAGACCTCATTCCAGCTATGCTTGCTGGAAGATGGAATGAAAATGTTGAGGGAGATAGAAAGGTTATTGAATTACTTGCCGGGGAAGACTACGACACTTATACCGCTAAACTGAAAAAATGGTTATATACCCCAGATGCTCCGGTAGTTCAAATCGGAGGCTCCTGGCGGCTGACCTCTCCACTTGATGCCTGGACACATGCCGGTAAGTACTGTACGCGAGCCGACCTCAATAAATTAAATAAAACTTTTACGGATATATTTAACGAAATAGACCCGAAGTTTAAGCTTGAAGCAGAAGAACGGCATAGGGCGTCATGGCTAGGTATTCAATCTGCACATTCAAGATGGATGCGAGAGGGATTGGTACAAAGCATCATTCTTGTTTCCGTATATGGTGATAAGATAGGAATTGACTTACCAGATCGTCCTGACAAGTGGATAGATCATATTATAGCAAGTCTTTTGGCAACAGAAAATCCTGCATTGTGGAAATCCCTCGATCATGAGCTTCCACTATTGGCCGAAGCATCGCCTGCCTCATTTGTGGCCAGAGTTGAAGATCTACTGAAAATAGAAAATGGTCCGGTGCAACAATTGTTTGAAGAAGAGAAGGGGTTTCTCCATGCGCATTCCTACCATACTGGCCTGTTATGGGCTTTGGAAAATCTGGCTTGGATGCCGGAATACCTAACCAGAGTTGCATTGATTTTAGCGAACTTAGCAGAAAACGACCCTGGTGGAAATCTTGCTAACAGGCCCATTAATAGTTTACTCGAAATATTTAAATCGTGGTTTCCCCAAA
>CAYHRC010000223.1:0-5184 GCA_964358565.1 uncultured Sphingobacterium sp.
TCTCTTAACTGGTATGATTTATCTGAGTGCCTGCCAGTATAGTTCTAAACCAGTGACAGATTCCAAAATTCCCCATACAATTACTGCTAAAGGGAATGACAGCTCTTCGGAAGAAATCAAAAATGAGGAGTTGGTGCCTGCACAGTCGGGCAAAGTGGCTTCTGCGGCCGAAATTTTAGCCAGACCTCAGGTGCCGGTATTATGTTATCACCAGATCAGGAACTGGACCGCTTCAGATGGTAAAGTAGGAAAAGATTATATCGTTCCAACCGCAGAATTCAAATCGCAGATGAAAATGCTCGCTGATAGCGGATATAATACCATCCTTCCTGACCAGCTTTATAATTATCTGGCCTACGGCACAAAATTACCTGAGAAACCCATTATGCTTACGTTTGATGACACCAAGCTTGATCAATACACGGTTGCATTTCCTGAATTGAAAAAATATGGATTCAAAGGAGTGTTCTTTATTATGACGGTTTCATTAGGCAGACCAAATTATATGAGCAAAGCCCAGGTTAAAGAATTGTCTGATGCCGGCCACATTATTGGATCGCATACCTACGATCATCAGAACGTTAAAAAATACAAGGGCGAAGACTGGGTTAAGCAGATAGAAAAGCCTACAAAAACGCTTCAGGAGATTACAGGGAAAGATGTTAAATATTTTGCATACCCATTTGGATTATGGAATAAAGAAGCTGTACCCGAATTAAAGAAGAGAGGATTTAGCTCAGCTTTTATCCTGGCAGAAAAACGGGATGAGAATGATCCTTTGTTCACTATCCGCCGCATCATTGCCAGTGGTTACTGGACTACCCGGACTTTACACAACAGTATAGTAAAAAGTTTTTGAGCTGAATGCTAAGTTTTAAATCTGTTCAATAATATCATCAGATATCTTATATTAGTACATTATAAAAAACTTGATCATGAAAAAATTAGTTCTATTTACATTGATTGCAGGATTGTTTACAAGTTTAAACTCCTCAGCTCAGCAGGATAAAAGTAAAAGGCCAAGTCCTCCTGCTAAAGTTTCTCAGACATTAACATCAGGAGCGAAAATCTCCATAGACTACAGTCGGCCTTCAATGAGAGGAAGATCTATGACTGAACTGGTACCTGCCGGAAAAGTGTGGCGAACTGGTGCTAATGAGGCTACAGTTTTTGAAACAAGTAAGGATGTAACTATCCAGGGCAAAAAACTTCCGGCCGGCAAATACAGTTTATACACTATACCAGGTGATAAAGAATGGACAATCATTTTTAATAAAACCTGGAATCAGTGGGGTACAATTTATAAAGATGCAGAAGATGTACTGCGGGTTAATGTTAAACCAGGCAAATCAGATAAATTTACTGAGATGATGACGTTTGACATTTCTAAAAACGGACAAGTTTCTTTGAACTGGGCCAATACAAAGGTGGGATTTAAGGTTCAATAAAAAAGTTTCTTATATTAGGAGGGCTTAGGTTTTATCAACTTAAGCCCTTTTTTATGATATTTTGATTAATTTATTACATAAACCTGTATGAAGATTATTAATACTTATCTGTTTTTCAGCCTATTTATCCTATCTGCTCTTCTCTCTTGTAAATCAGGTTCTTCTGTAAAATCTCAAAGAAACAATATCGATTATCTGTATAATGATTTTAAACCTGATGAATTTTATCCTGCCGGTCAGGTTGAACTTCAGATCAAGTCATCAGGATCTACCATGTACGGTCTGGCTTATACAGCCGATGGAAAAGGCCCACACCCTACTTTAGTTTTATTACACGGTCTTCCCGGGAATGAGCGCAGCCTTGATATTGCTCAAAGCTTAAGACGTGCCGGATATAATGTTATCTATTTTAATTATCGGGGTACCTGGGGAAGCAAGGGTACCTTCGCGTTCAAAAATGCGATAGATGATGTCAGTGCTGTTGTAGATTACTTAACTGATTCGCTAAACAAAGAAAGTCTTAGAGTTGACCCTGAGCAGATTTTCATTGCCGGGCATAGTATGGGCGCAGGCATAGCTTTAATTGCAGGCCTTAAGGACCCGAGAGTCAAAGGGGTTGTTGGTATCTCCGTATTCAATCCCTACACTTTATTACAGGGCGATTCTGCTCCTGGTACATTAATAAGCCTTAAAGAGTATCTGTTAACTCTGGGCATGCTCAACTGTGATCCCGATAAATTTCTGAATGACATTCTTTCAAATCTGAAGGATTATGACATTGAAGATATGGTAGCAAAAGCAGAGAAGCCCATTCTTGTTATTGATGAGCACATGAACAATACCTATTTCACAAAATATAATAAAAGGGAAAATTTTGAATATAAACTCTGGAATACAGATCATGCCTTTTCAAACCGGCGAATTGCTTTAACCAAAGAAATAAAGAACTGGTTAGATGAAAATAGCCAGGTCGAAATGCCCGAAGTTAAATAACTGTTTGAGCTTCTAAATCACATCCTCAATTATAAATCTCTTACCATTAAAGTCGAACGCAGAGCCGCGCTTTTGCTTCATAAGCTTTACTCCTATTGGTGAAACGGCCGATATAGCAAAATAATGAGATCCCTTTAGAAGTATTTGGCCACGGCTGATGCTTATATAAAACTTACCATAGTTAGTGATGACAAGGCTACCATTCTGCACTGTGTCAGTTGATTTGAGTGGATCAATCTGATCAAGAAGTAGTTTTAATTTTTTGGTTTCCTCTAATTGCCTTCTGTTTCTGTCAATTTCCTGCTGCATCATTTCCCTGCCAGTTTCATATTTATCACCTGCACTGCTTTTAGTATCGTCATTAGCTGATTCGCGGGCAGCATTAATAGCCTGCTGGGCAGTATTAATACGCTCAGTAACATATTCCAGACATAACCTATGAAGCTCTTCTTTTATCCCGATCATGAATGCAAAGAAGCATATTTTAAAAGATTATCCGAAGACTTTTGTAATCCTAATTATTGTTAATCAGTCGAAACCCGTGCAGGTTTACAAGTTCTGTAATTTTATATGTCATTGAAAATCCGTACCTTTGCACCTTATTTCAATTTCATGATTACAGTATCAAATCTATCTTTACGTTACGGAAAACGAACACTTTTTGAAGATGTTAATTTAAAATTTACTCAGGGAAACTGCTATGGCATTATTGGTGCTAATGGCGCAGGTAAATCCACTTTCCTAAAAATCCTTTCCAAAGAGATCGATCCCTCCACAGGCTCAGTTGCTTTTACACCCGGGGAACGGATGGCAGTTCTTACCCAGGATCATTACGCTTTTGATGAGTTTCCGGTAATAGAAACTGTATTGATGGGCCATAAAGAACTTTATAGTGTCATGAAAGAAAAGGACACACTCTACGCGAAAGAAGATTTTACCGAACAGGATGGCGAACGTGCTGGCGAGCTTGAAAACATATTCGCTGAGATGGATGGCTGGAATGCGGAGAATAATGCCGCAACCATGTTAAGCAATCTTGGCATCAAAGAAGAATTCCACTATAAATTATTAAAGGACCTGGATGGAAATCAGAAAGTGAGAGTTTTGTTAGCACAGGCTTTATTTGGTAAACCGGATATTTTATTACTGGATGAGCCAACCAATGACCTGGACATCCAAACCATTGCATGGCTGGAGGATTTCCTTGCTTCTTATGAAGGTATTATTTTAGTAGTTTCCCACGACAGACACTTTTTGGATACGGTTTGTACGCATGTGGTAGATATTGATTTCAGTAAAATGAATATTTATACCGGTAACTATTCCTTCTGGTATGAATCAAGCCAGCTTGCCCTGAAACAACGATCAGATCAGAATAAGAAGACAGAAGAAAGGGTAAAGGAGCTGCAGGAATTTATACGCCGGTTCAGTGCCAATGCTTCTAAATCAAAACAGGCAACGAGCAGGAAGAAGGCTTTAGATAAGATCAATATAGATGAGATAAAACCATCTAACCGTAAATACCCGGCTATTTTATTCAATAATCCCGGTCGGGATGCGGGTGATCAGATCCTTCAGATAGAGAACCTCAGAAAGGAGTTAAATGGCGAATTATTATTTTCCGGGATCAACCTGATGGTGAATAAAGGGGATAAAATTGCGGTTCTTTCAGAAAACAGCTTAGCAACCACTGCATTTTATGATATCCTTTCAGGAAGAGATACTGATTATAAAGGCTCCTACAAATGGGGAGTTACTATCAATATAGCAGATATTCCCAATGATAACTCAGCCTATTTCAAAGGAAAGGATACTAACCTGGTTGATTGGTTACGTGAATATTCTGAAGGTGATAAAGACGAACAATTTATCCGCGGCTTTTTAGGCAGGATGCTGTTTTCAGGGGAGGAAGTTTTAAAACAATCTTCGGTACTTTCAGGAGGAGAAAAAATGCGTTGCATGTTTTCAAGAATGATGCTTCAACAAGCTAATTTGCTCATGTTTGATGAACCAACCAATCACCTTGATCTGGAATCAATCACTGCACTGAATAACGGCATGAAAGATTTTAAAGGTGTAATCTTATTTACATCAAGGGACCATGAGCTGACTGAAACGGTCGCAAACCGTATTATTGAGTTAACTCCGGGCGGGATAATTGATAAACTGATGACTTATGATGAATATATCAATAGCGATGTTGTAAAGCAACAACGTGAAGATTTATATTCATTAGCTTGATAAACGTTTTTTTAGCTCCTTATAAAAAAAGCCATTGAACTATGTTCATTGGCTTTTTTAAGTTTCAGATCTATCTCACATTTTAGCCCTGGCTTTTAGCTCTTCTATCGGCATTGTGAGCATCCGCCCAACCGGGGTTTTTCCTTTATATGTAATCACTTTAAGCCGTTTAGCATCAATTGGAGCGATCAGTGGTGTTGTATATTTGGGATAGAATCTATCCGGAAAGGAATTATCAAAACTATAATAGATGTCTAAACCATCAACCTCTGTGCTTAACTCAATCTTCAGTCTGTTATCAACTGTTTTAGAAGCCTTAAAGATCGGATCGTACACACTCGGAGCATATTTTATCTCAGCAAGATCCATACGCTTAAATTGCTTCTCAACCCTTGCGAAGAAATCAGGCCAGTTCTTTTTTTCCTTAGGCGACCAGACCGACTCTGAGATCGCAAAACCTCTGGGCCAGGTCATGTATTCCGCCTGCCGGATGTTATAAACC
>CAYHRC010000224.1:0-5138 GCA_964358565.1 uncultured Sphingobacterium sp.
GATTTCAACCTTAATAATCTTGAAAAAAATGCCATACTCCTGGTTATCGAAAAACATGGGGGTAATATTACAAAAGCCGCAAAAGAACTCGGTCTAACTCGAACAGCACTCTATCGCAGATTAAGTAAGTATGACTTGTAATGGAGCGTGTTAAGTTAAAAATACTGCAGAGAGCTTTTGGTTTGTTCGTTACTTTGTGTTTTGGGGCATATTTGATCAATACTGACCAATACATCTACGTATTGTTATTGTGTCCGGCAATCATATATCAGCTTTACCTTATTTATCGTAACCAGCTCATGCTTTACAGGGAGGTTGATCAATTTGCCCAGGCATTGTACTACAGGGATTTCTCAAGACACTTCAACACGAACTCTGGTACAGAGCTTAAACCTTTATATGCTAATTTCAACAAAGTAAGCCGTTTATTTCAGCAGGTATCACGCGATAAAGAAACGCAATACCAATATCTTCAGAAGATCCTTGAACTGGTAAATACCGGAATTCTCTCTTATGAAACCGAGAGTGGAGAAGTTATCTGGATGAACGAGTCATTAAAAAATATGCTTGACACGCCATATGTAAAGAATCTGCAAGCTTTTGCCCGGCGCGATGAAAATCTTTATCGGGTTATAATATCACTCAAGCCCGGAGAATCAAAGATTACAACCATACTCAGTAAAAAATTAAATATAAAAATCCTTCTCTCGGCTACTGCTTTCCAGACCAACGGGATAAAATATCAACTAATTGCTTTCCAAAACATTAATGAGGCCCTCGATGAAACAGAGTCAAGGGCCTGGCAAAAGCTTTTAAGCGTTTTAACTCATGAGATCATGAATTCGATCGCTCCGATATCATCTCTTGCTGATACCATCAAGAATCGTTTGAGCAGCCTCGATAAGCGCTTAGTTTCAGGTAACGGGCTGGCCGATCTCGAGCTTGGTATCAGTACGATCAAACGACGAAGCGAAGGACTCCTGAAGTTCGCAGAGACTTATCGCAACCTGAATAAGATTACAAAGCCTAATTTACAGCCTGTTTATGTACGGGATCTATTCGAGAATCTCCATTCCTTAATGCAGCCCACCCTGCTTCAAAAAAATATTGAGCTGGATATAATTCTAAAAGATCCCAACCTGATCTTTGAAGCAGACAGTACACTCGTTGAACAGGTCTTAATCAATCTGCTGGTTAATGGAATTGATGCAGTAAAAAACACCTCCAAACCCCGAATTACCCTCTACGCAGAATCCATCAATGAGAAAACCATTATCAAGATCAATGATAATGGTGTTGGAATAGATGCGGAAGTGCTCGACAAAATCTTTATTCCTTTCTTCAGTACCCGAAAAACCGGCAGTGGAATCGGGCTTACCTTATGCAAACAGATTATGATGCTTCATAGCGGCAATATTCAGGTGGTTTCTAAATTAGGAGAAGGAACGAGCTTTATACTTCAGTTCTGAATTTAAACGGATTACCTCGTAACTTAAACCCCTTCAGCTCATATGTCAAATTAGAAAAGCCCATCATTCTTCATCTGTGAACGCGAAAAAGAAACGATTCAGCATATCCGACATTTTTGGTAGTTGGATGATTCATGTAAGTGAGACTGTTGGCGAAAGCTTCTTGAAGAAGTTGGAAGGGCTGAATTGATTTTCACCCTATTTCCCGATACAGAATATAATACCATATCGATTATCAGTAGAAGCTTTATTCGATAACCTATTGAGATTTAATATGCTATGGTATCGTTTTTGTATCTATTGTCGCTTGTATCAAAAAACTACCAGATTAATATTATCATCTCAAATTCAAATCTATGATAAAGGCAGCATATAGCGACAAGAATTTGATTGTGGGCATACTTACCGATTCCTTTGAAACCAACCAAAGTGTAAATTATATAGTTAAGCAGGATAAAGAAAGGGTAAAAAGGATTAGAGAGGCACTGTTGAAATAAGAAAATTTATCACCAGGTTTTTTCGCCCTTTTTCATCTTGTCTAGCAATTCAACAAAAAAGTACCGATCCTTACCGGAAGTAAGTTCAATCGCTTCCTCAACGAGTTTCAAAGCACCATCTTTATCACCCGATTTATAAAGCAAATTAGAATATCTGTAAATGCCCCCCTGGTTTAAGTCTTCCGCAGGACGACTTAAATCTAAATATAAAAATCAGGACTCTGTCCGGCAAACAAACTATATCATATCAAGAGAGAGCAGCCCTGCTCCACATTCGCAATAATCGGTGGCGCTACTATATTTATAATCAGCAATTTCCCACACCAGACCTGAGCGTACGGGGTTTTCATGCAAATAATTTAGTCGCCTATCCAGCATCTCGTTTGTGCTTAATTCAATAGGATGGTTATCTTGCTGCCAAAACTGATAGATCTTATTATTGCTGTTCTTTAGGCCCGCACGTTTAAATATCCAAATCATCCAGCCTTTCCGGCTTTCCTGCCCATTGGCCTCTATCTCAGCAATGATCATCCTGCTTGTATATTTTTTAAAATCCCTGATGATGGCGGCGAGTTCGAAGCCTTCTTTGGCTGAGGCGATCAGGTGAATGTGATTTGTCATGATCACCCATGCGTGAAGAATCAAGCCTTTCTCTTCGATACAATATTTTAGGCTGTCCACTACTATTTCCTTGTAGCATTCACGAGTGAATACATCTATCCAGTTAACAACTCCAAATGTTATAAAATGCGGAACACTACTGTCCCCAAAACGATATTTTGTTGCCATAAACTAATATAGCCCCGACGGATCGTAATGGTTATAAAAGGGGGAATGTACTTAGTTACCGGACAGAGTCCTCGTTTTCATACAATGATTTAAGAGCGCTGCGCTGAACTCTTAAACCAAGGGGTATTCTGGAAGCCGCTTCGCCGATTATTTCAAAATTTCGCTCAACTGCGTCCTTTGTTTTATTATCAGCCTCGTAAGCCTCAAAGCTCATAGCGCTTGTGTAATCAAGTATCTTCACAATAGAAGACTGGATGTCTTCAAGAAGCAATACGATGTTGCGCTCAGACATGAATCAGGTTCCGTTCTACGAAAGGTAAGTATTGAGGTTTAATACCTCTTCTGGAAACCATATCAATTTTATGTTTGAAGAGATCTTCAAACTCATGGGCCAGGCGTATGTAATCGAACCCATCTATGCGATCGTTAAAATCTACCAGGATGTCAATATCACTTTGCTCATGATAATCTCCCCTTGCAAAAGAACCAAATAAGCCTAATTCAGAAATAGGATATTTTGCTGATAAGGCAGGCTTATTTTTCTTTAGTATCGTTATGATCTCATCTTTTGTATACATGATCTTGCTTTAATAAAAGCTATTTAACAAAGTTAAAACAATCTCGCATTTTTATAGGTTTCGGGATAAATTTCCTAAAGGCCAAAATCCATTTCACCACCTCCGCAAATTTAGCCTCGCCGGTCGGGCGTAAAGGCTATACAAGCGGGCAGTTTTTATTGTTTATTGGCAGCCCGGCCTTGACACCCGCCCGGCTATCAGATCATATGCAGGACTTAGTAAAAACCTGCCGGGCGATCTGCATGGTTAGGTGTACATTAAAGGGAACAGATACTTGCTTTCATACCTCGCTGGCATATCCGCCTTGTGTTATTCCTGTTGGCGATGATTTTTCGGGTGCACTATAAGTACCTGCCATTCCTGTTATTTCGCAATGATGTTCTTCACCACTTTCGCAAATTCGCATTACATACAACTATTAACCATATCCCACCCCAGCTTTATCACCTGTCTTGAACTTAGTAACATTCTTACCGATTTCGGTTACCATCCCTGCAATTTCGTGCGCGGGAACCTGTGGATATTGTTGTTTCCCCAAATGTCCTTTTATGGCATATTGCTCTGTTTTAGCAGAGTGAACCATAAAAATCTGATTTCTTAGCCTGCCGGTAAAAGTATCACAGGCTTAACTGATTTTCTTAACCCAGCCTCCCCAATAATAAAAACAAAAGATCATCGCCAACGCTGCTATCCAGCTCGCAAACAATGCGGTATTAGCAGAAGTCTGTAACGCGCTGCAGGCGCCACGGGCGGCATCGTAGGCAACACCACCCAGAGCCAGAGCCAAACCTATCTTTATAATAAAGGCAGCGGGTTTGCCTAATAATACTACTGCTTTAGCACTTAATCCGGATCCACGGGTTGATACCATCGTATCATCGCTAAGTTCTTCAGAAAGGGGCATCGGGTCTGAGGGTGGTATACCCAGGATTTTCTCGATTTTAGCGGCTTGCTGGGGATCCGGCATAATTTTTCCACTCTCTATTCTGGAATAAGTAGCCTGGGAGATATTGAGATTCCCTGCCATTGATTCCTGGCTGACCTCCCTTATTTGCCGGGTGATCCGGAGGTTTTCCCCATAATTGAAATTGTTCATAGCCAGCTTTTTTAGGTGCTTTGTAAATGTTTTATTTTAATTACCTGATTCTTGCTTTGTATATTAAAAATATGGAAAATTTAATAAAATTTATTTTTAACGCGCTGAATAAATTATTCACGCTCCTGAATAACGGATCAGCTGATAATCAAGTATTTGTGATCCCTCTGAATAATTATTCACTATTTATTCACTGCCCTGAATAATTTATTCAGCGTTTTGAATAATTTATTTAGCTGCTGAATAGGTTATTCAGGGGTTCAGATGCAATTTTGTTTATCAAATCCGTTAGGGTGGAAAACGAACGCATCATACAGGCTTTAGAGCGCATCGCCGAATTGCAGGAGAAAATCCTTTTCCAACTGCAGAGCGGCAGTCATGCCACTGAGTTTCAAAGCGGCGAATGGATCGACTCATTTCAAGTCCAAAGACGCCTGGAGATCAGCCGAAGTACACTTCATCGCCGGACAAAGGAGAACAGCCTGAAGTATCGTAAAATCGGCGGCCGCCGCTACTATCTGGGTTCAGAAATCTTCAAGCTAAAAGATCATTATCTAAAATAACCCCAAAGTTTTCAATTTGCCCTGGTGTACAAGACACACGGGAATCCCGTCAGACATCCGATCCAAATAAGCTTCCTCCTATTTTTTTCTACGGACACTTGTTCGAGACGGGTTCGACAAGTGTTCGACATCGCTTCGAGTTGTCT
>CAYHRC010000225.1:0-5097 GCA_964358565.1 uncultured Sphingobacterium sp.
AAGCGAGGACCAAAGGGACCATGGAAGAAAAGTAAGGGTGAAAAAGTTTAGTATTATGTCCCCGAAATCTCCATGAATTCGTCCCATGAATTCGTGGCTAATCTCTGTGTGCTCTGCGTCTCTTAGAATGTCGTCGGACACCACCCAATTCACGATTCAATATCAATCATCTATGCGTAGAGACGCAATATCTTGCGTCTCTACAAGCAACACCATGTTTACCGAATCACGCCCAATTTGCCAGCTTTCTTATTCCCCACATGGTCTTTTATGAGGTAGATGTAGATACCTGATGCAACCTTCTTGCCGTCATCATTGCAGACATCCCATTCTTGCGGTGATTTCTCTGCCTTTATCTCGCGAACCAATTCGCCTGCAATATTAAAGATCTGGATGGTAGAATTTTCAGTTATCTCTCCAAACCAGATACATGTATGCCTATCCGCATAGTACGGATTAGGATATACAAATGCTTTAGTTAAGTTAGACGCAAATTTTAATTTACCAGCAGGGGCAAGGTATGAGAGATGGGTAATTGTCCCATAAACAATATTTTTGATGCTATCCACGCCTGAAGGTGTTATCTCGCTCCATGTGCTGCCATCTGAGGATGTCCATAATCGCAAGGTTTCTTCATCTATATTCCCAAGCATCCCTTCATTGTAACCAATCTCTACATACAAGCTTACTGTTGCTGCCCTGTTCCCCGAGCTATCATAGGCATTAATCTCTATCCCTATACCGCCAATATTATGGCTAAGGTTAATTGGCGTAATAGCTTGTGGTGGAAAGAGGTAAACGTTAGATGCACTTGTCCCTGATTTTATGGTTACAGTACCAAACGAGAATGTTGTTGTCCCTGCCCATGTAGTATCTGTTCCTATTTTGTGTCCAACCATAAGGATAATTGTTGCTGTATTTGTTCCATCATCAGCCTTAATGGTTACTGTCCCTATTTGTGTAGCCGTAAAGGTGGTAGATGTCCCTTTATCAATGGATAGTGTCCCGCTGCCAGAACAAATAGTCCATGTAGCCATAGTAAGTGTCTCTGTACCCAAAACCTTAGCCTGAAGTATTACAGCACCCCCTATATCCATTACCTTGCTGCCTGAAGCATCTATCTGTATCCCTGTGGGGGCAAGCACCTGTATCATTGCAGGTGCAGAAAGCGTGGATACATTTCCTGCTTTATCCTTGACCACACTATAAAATCCGTATGTTCTGCCAAATTCGCCTGTATAATAGGCAGATGTAGCAGATGTCCCTTCCATCTCATCCCAGACAGAAGCAGTTCCATTATCTACAGAAACATATACGGTATACTCACTTACGCTTCCTACCTCATCTATCCCTGACCAACTCACTATAAATGTAGTTGAGGTAGAAACCTTTGCCGTGGTTACAGTTGACGTTGGTGCATCTAAGTCAAGAATATGATAAATCTCTGGCGTTTCTATAGATGGATTATAGTCAAATCTAATAACAGCCTTATTCTTGATAATTGTTCCAGATGTTGCACTGCCCTTTGCCTTGATGTTGTAGCTTACATACCCTTCACCTTCAGGCTTTGTTTCATTTGGCGGCAAGAACCCTGTTTCAATAGGCGGCAATGCAGAATCTTCACCTATAAAGTACCATGTAATGCTTCCTGTTGTCTTATCAAAGTTATAGCTTACAGTTCCATAAGCCGTTCCATGCGACCATGTACCAATCTGGTATGTTCTTGTGCCTATTCCAATATCACCAATCTCCAGGGTATCCCAGTCCAGAGCAGTATCCAGCTTATCCTCTATTCTTACCTCTCTTGCCGGCAGCGTATAGCTTCCAGCTACATTCTCAAATCGAATCTTATAGCTAATCTCATAGGAATCCCTTGTTTGACTTAAGAAATCTTGAGGGCTTGCCAGCTTATCGTTCGGGTCAATCGAGCCGCGAACTGTTTCTTGTTCTACGAATACATTATTATCGTATCTCTTTTCAGGGGATATTGTGCTGATTTTTACTGTATTCTTCAGTATATCACCAGGCAATGCCTCATTCCCATTTACATTGACATAAACCGTAATCTCTCCACCCTTATTAGCCTCAAGCAAGCCTGTATCCCATGTCAATGAATGATTGGCTGCGTCATAATTCCCTTCAGGATTACTTGAGAGGTATGTTACCTTCTCAGGCAGGCAATCAACAATAACCACATCCTCAGCCTTATCAGTGCCTACATTCTTGTAAGTGATATAATAGGTTTTGTCAAAGCCGGGTCTGGCACCAGTGCCCTGCTTTATGACCATAACATCTGCCTCTCTATCAATTACATGGGTTTGCCAGACAGCATTATTATTGTTAGGCTTAATATCATTGGCTAATGTAGTTATCTTTATCTGATTGGTCAGGGTTGTAGAAGCAGGCAAATCACCGACAAATACCGTTAATTCAAAGGATTTGGAGGTATTTGCCGGAATGCTTGCTACCTGCCAGATAACCTCATTCCCTAACAGAAGAGGGCTTATTCCAGATGTATCCGTGTGATAGATTGTTCCTTCAGGCAAGGTATCTATGACCTCTACATCCCTTGCCTCAGAATTCCCGAGATTGGCACAGGTTATACGATAGGTCATCTTCTGATTGGGTGCAATTGACCTTGGCCCAAATTTATTGACCAGCAAGTCTACGCTCGGTGAAGCAACATGTGATGTAAAGACAGACTCATTGTTACTTAAATCATCTTCCTGAATAGATGAAGAGTTTATCACCACAGAATTGGTTAAGGTAGAAGAGCCTTGAACCTGACCAACAAAAGCCTTTACCCTAAACAAACCCTCTGCCCCTGGCTTGAGTGTGCCTAACTGCCAGACAATCTGACCATTGGTGGTAATAGTGGAGCTAATCCCGCTGTTATCATTGAGATAGGTTACACCTACAGGCAGTGTATCAGTAATGGTTACGTTGTCAACCTCGATATTGCCCTTATTTTTATACCAGATATGATAGGTCATTGTCCCATTAGGTGTAACATCAGCAGTACCTGTCTTGTATACAGCCAGATCACTCACAGGAACAGCTACTTGAGTCGTTGTCGTAGCTTGATTATTATTCTGGTTATTATCCATTGCCTCATAGTCTTGTATCTTAATCCGATTGATTAACGTTGTTGAGGCTGGCAGATTACCTACTTCAACCCTTACCTTAAATGATTTTGCCCATAGGGAAGGAGAAACTGTCCCCACATCCCATGTTATCTTATTCCCATCGCTGCCTGTCCCAAATCCGCTATTATCACCCAGATAGGTTACCCCATCAGGAAGTTCATCAGTAATAGTCACACTCCCTGCATCTGTATTACCCTTGTTGCGATAGGTGATATGATACTCCATTATCTGACCGGGTGCAACCTCTTTTGGTGCTGATTTGGTAATGCACAAATCAACTACAGGATTAACAATACAAGTAATGGCTGTATCCTGATTGTTGGCAGGATTACTATCCAGACTATTGGTAGTAATACTGGCAATATTAGTTAATGTTTCAGTAGAAGTATCCGTGCCTACCAATACAGTCAGCTTAAAACTCAGCATAACACCTGACAGGACATTGTCTGAGCTGCTTGAAATAACGCCCAATGAGACATTGCCCGGGCTAATTGTTCCCACCTCCCAGACAATCTTGCCATCAGCAGTTACAGTAGCAGGCTCTTTTGTAGCGGTAGCATATGTTACACCAGCAGGCAAGGTATCAATAACAGTAGCTGTGGCTGATGTATTCCCCTGATTAGCATAGCTAATGGTATAGGTGATTTCCTGCCCTGGTTTTACCTGTTTTGGTCCAATTTTGCGTATTCGCAAATCAACTATAGGAGAATTTACACTTGTAGTTACTGTTGCCTGATTATTCCATAAGGGATCACTTCCCCCCATGCTTGATGTGCCCTCAATCCTGACTACATTGGTTAAGGCTACAGACGGGGTATTTGTCCCAACCTTTACTGTCAAACCAATATATCCCCAATTAGAAATGCCTGTCCATGTTACAACATACGGATCCCCATCTATTCCTGCTCCAGTAACACTCCCTTCTGGAGAACTTGAACCATATGTTACACCAAGCGGCAGGGTATCGGTAATCGTTCCATAATCTGCCCGAATATTTCCTTGATTACCATAGCTAATCCCATAAGTTATTTGTTGACCGGGTGTTACCTCATTTGGCCATCCCCATTTCCTGACAAAAAGGTCATATACCGGCGTATGTACTTCAGTGGTAGCTGTACTGAGATTATTGGACAAGTTACTATCTGCAGTCGATATAATCTCAACCTTATTAGTATAATCTCCCCCGGGTGCATTTACTTTAACCGTAAGATTAAAATGATTACGGCTCCACGGGGTAATGGTACCTACAATCCATTCAAGCACAGTACTTGAACCATTAGTGCTTGTTGCTGGAATACCAAGGCTGCAAGCAGCATACTCAAATCCTTGAGGCAGGGTATCCCTGATAGTAGCACTTCCTGCCGCTGTATTGCCATAATTATTATAAGAAATAGTATAGGTGATAGTTCCACCAGTTATGGCCTGTGAGGGTCCTTTTTTGTCAATGACCAGATCTATAGTGCTCAAAACTGCATTTGTTGTCCATGTAGCTCGATTATTGGCTGGATTACTCTCTGTCCCGGTGCCGAATATCTCAACTACATTAACCAGACTTCCTGTGCCGTTTACATCAACTAATAATTCAAAGTATCCTCGTTCACCGGGTAAAAGGGTGCCTGCATCCCAACCTATATCACCATCTTCTGTCCATGTCCCCAATCCGCTTGTATCTGAAACATAGCTTACACCAGACGGCAAGGTATCAGTAATAACAATCTCATTCACAGCCACATTGCCATAATTTGCATAACCTATCTGATAACGCATCCTTGTTCCAGTTTTAACTACATTCAAGCCCTGCTTTTTAATAATCAAGTCTCTAATCGGTGCTTCAACACAGGTATTCCAGACAGCAGAGTTATTAAGCAGGGTAAACTCTGTTTCTGTGGTAGTAAGATTAATCGTATTGGTAATCGTGCCTGTGGTAGTGCTGCCAACCAACACACTCAGC
>CAYHRC010000226.1:0-5051 GCA_964358565.1 uncultured Sphingobacterium sp.
TCGCTTACTGGATTTGGCGTTATAGATCCAGTTATCCATTGCACGCAGGAGACCGTTGGGATGGTGTTCAACATTCCCTTCTCCAGTATATTTATCATCCACCAGTACCCTCTTTCCTGGTTTATCATTAATTATTTCGTAATACCATAAGTTGGGCGGTTCAGCTACCAGTATTCCATTTTCAATGAGGCAAAAAGCTCTTGGCAATACCAATGAATCGAGAAATATTTTACGTTCGTCTGCTACACCATCGTGATTTGTATCTTCCAGAATAACTACCTTACCTGATGGGATATCCTCCCCTGTGCCGACGGAATCAGGCATATAACCACTCATTTCAAGCACCCAGATACGATCTTTGTGATCAAATAATAAAGCAACAGGGGTACTTATCAATGGCTCTGAAGCAACTAATTTTACTTCAAAACCTTCCTCCGCCTTCATCATTTTAATGGATTCGGAAGGCGAAATAACCGGAGATGAATTCAGATCAACTACTTTTTCTGCAGGATCCTGTGAGACTAAGCCCCTGGTTTTGCATTGATATAAACTGAAAATGATGCAGATTAAAAAAAAATAAACATAAATGTTTCGTTTAATCTTTGGTTCTATTATTGGTCTATCCACTGAAATTTAGGTTAAATCCTGGTATCGTACAGGCTTCATTCTCGAAGTGAGGATCTGTATAATAAGCCATGCTATTAAATATGCAAAGCCGCATATAATAAAGATGATATTATACCCTGCAGTTATATTACCGGCAAGTTTATAATAATCAAGTATAAAGCCTACAAGTAAAGGAAAAAAAGTAGAGCCGATGGAACCGGTCATTCCCCCAATTCCCACTACTGAACTTACTGCCTTTTTCGGGACCATGTCTGAAACAATAGTGAAAATATTGGAGCTCCATGCCTGATGGGCAGCAGCAGCAATGCTTATAATTCCCACCGCAACCCAGATGTCTGTTGCATACCGTGCAAGAATTATCGGTAATACGCTGATTGCAGCTACAAGTAATGCTGTTTTTCTGGCTTTTAATATGGGCCAGCCCTTCCTGATGAGATAAGAGGACAAATATCCTCCGGCAATACTGCCGACTGTGGTTGCTGAATATACTATAACCAGGTGCAGGCTTGGCTTTTTCAGGTCGAGATTAAAAGTGCTTGAGAAATAGGAAGGCAGCCAGAACAAGAAAAACCACCAGACGGGATCCGTTAAGAGTTTCCCGATTATGAAAACCCAGGTTTGTTTTATGGAAAGCAGGCGGCGCCATTTGATGGAACCTGTATGTTCGGAATCGGGCTCACTATCGCTATGAATAAAGTCAAATTCCTCTTTACTCAGCTTTTTATGCCGGGATGGGATCTCGTAAAATAACCACCATAATATTAACCAAAGGAAGCCGAGCGCACCGGTAATAATGAATGCTTCCTGCCAGCCATAAAATCCCAATATCCATGGGACCACGATCGGGGCCACCACCGCTCCAATACTGGTACCCGAATTAAAAATACCGGTTGCCAGGGCACGTTCCTTTTTAGGAAACCATTCTGCCACTGCCTTAACTGCAGCTGGAAAATTTCCCGACTCACCTAAACCCAGTAAACCCCTGACCATTCCGAAACCTAAAGTGCTTTTTACCATCGCATGCAGAATAGCTGCCACGCTCCAAACTATAATGGATATTGAGTAACCTATCTTGCTGCCTATCTTATCGATGATATTGCCGAAAATAATGAAGCCAAGTGCATAACAGGCAGCGAAAGCCATGACTATATTTGCATAGTCGGATTCAGTCCAGTTAAATTCCAGCTCTAAAGTTGGTTTAAGCAGACCAATAACCTGCCGGTCAATATAGTTTATAGTAGTGGCAAGGAAAAGTAAACCGCAAACAACCCACCGGTAATTGCCAAATGAAGTCTTGTTCATATTAAATGATCAGGCTGTTTATAAAGCTGTATTTTTATTAGAATTTGAAATAATTCTTTGCATTATTATAACAAATGTTCTGAATGATCTCACCTAACCAGGGCATATCGGCCGGAAGCTCCCCATTCTCCACATCATCCCCAAACAGATTGCATAAAATTCTTCTGAAATACTCATGCCGCGGAAAGGAAAGGAAGCTTCTTGAGTCGGTTAACATGCCCACAAAGTGGCTGATCAGACCTGCATTGGATAATGAATTGAGCTGTTTGGTCATGCCATCCTTCTGATCGAGGAACCACCAGCCTGAGCCGAACTGGACCTTTCCGGCAACCGAACCATCATTGAAGTTACCTATCATGGTAGCTATCATATCGTTATCGGCAGGATTAATATTATAGATAATGGTCTTTGCCAGCTTATTTTCACGATCCAGATTATTCAGGAATTTTGACAGTGAACGGGCCTGAGGAAAATCTCCGATGGAATCCCATCCTGTGTCGGGCCCTAAAGCCTGCTGCATTCTTGAACTATTATTCCGCAAAGCACCTAAATGATACTGTTGTACCCAGCCCTTTTCATGATCCCATAATGCAAAATGAAACAGCATGGCAGACTTAAACTTAAGAACCTCTGAATGATCTGGCGTCTGATTTCTGCGTATCTTATCGAAGATAAGCGCGATCTCTTCATCTTTATAATCCTCAGCAAAAATATATTCCAGGCCATGGTCAGATACTGTGCAGCCATTTGCGGCAAAGTAATCATGCCGCATCCGCAAAGCAGTGAGATAGCTTTCCAGGTTTTCGATAGCTGTATCTGTGATCTGCGCGAGCCTGTTGATGTACTCATTAAGTGATTGGGTATTTTCTGCGCCCATGGCTTTATCCGGACGAAATGCAGGCAATACCCGGATTTGAAAATTATCATTCCTGATTTTCTGGTGATGCTCCAGGTTATCGAGCGGATCATCTGTGGTACAAAGCGTTTTTACGTTCATCTTTGTCAGCAGATTACGTACGGAATAAGCGGGTGTATTCAGCTTCTCATTGCAGGCATCATAAATCTTCCTTGCCGAAGCAGGTGAAAGGATATCCTTTATACCAAAATAGCGCTGCAGTTCAAGATGTGTCCAGTGATACAGCGGGTTCCGCAAAGTATAAGGCACAGTTGCAGCCCACTGCTCAAACTTCTCCCAATCTGATTTTGATCCTGTACAGTAACTTTCATCAATACCATGGGTACGCATAGCCCGCCACTTATAATGATCCCCATTCAGCCATACTTGTGTGATATTCTTAAACTGCAGATTTTCTGCTATGTTTTCCGGAGGCAGATGATTATGATAATCTATGATAGGCATCATTTCCGCAAAATCATGATAAAGCGCCTGTGCAGTTTTGCTCTGCAGCAGGAAATTCTCATCTAAGAATGGTTTCATTTATTTTCATTAAAATATAATTTATTTTTAAAGGCTATGAAGCTTGCATGAGCTTATTCATGTCGTTTTGTGAGCGGTAAGCTCATGCAGGTTTCAATGGGTTTTATTATAAAGTTTAAATGCTAAATGAAGGCTGGATATCTAACATTTAGCTCCGGTAATATAAAAAATATTAATTAAAGCGAAATCCCCCTCTTCCATGGAATAAAGTCATCCTGCCTGTGGCGCACCGCAGCAACCTCAGTCTCCCCGCTGGCAACAGAAATTATATATTCAAGTATCCGCTCGCCTGCTTCCGGTATTGTTTCCTCTCCTTCAATGATAAGACCTGTATTCAGATCCATGATATCCCTCATGCGATTAAATAAATCGGTATTTGTAGCTATTTTGACCACCGGCGCAACCGGGTTTCCGGTTGGCGTGCCCAGCCCTGTAGTAAACAGGACTACATTTGCCCCTGAAGCTACTTCAGCTGTTGTTGATTCGACATCATTCCCTGGCGTACATAAGAGATTCAGGCCGGGTTTAATTACTTTTTCAGGATAATCAAGCACAGCGACTATCGGAGATGTGCCACCTTTCTTTGCGGCGCCGGCTGATTTGATCGCATCAGTGATCAGGCCATCTTTTATATTCCCCGGAGAGGGGTTCATATCAAAGCCGGATCCGGCAGCAATTGCCTGCTTATTATAGCTTTTCATCAGGTTTAAAAATCGTTCTGCCTCTTCCTCACTTACACAACGGTCACTAAGATCCTGTTCCACACCACAAAGTTCGGGGAATTCGGAAAGTATAACTGAACCGCCGAGGGCTACGATCATATCGGAGGTATACCCTATTGCAGGATTTGCTGAAATTCCAGAAAAGCCATCAGACCCCCCGCACTCAAGTCCTATACATAGCTTACTCAATGGCGCAGCCTGACGTACCGATCTGTTAGCCTGTATTAAGCCGGCAAGGGTCTGCCTGATCGATAAGGAAAACAAATCAGCTTCTGTGCCGATCTGCTGTTGCTCAAGTATATACAGCGGTTTGTCAAATGAAGGGCTCCGCTTAGCAATTTCCTCCTGTAACATAGGCACCTGTGCATTCTGGCAACCCAGGCTCAGGATGGTTGCCCCAGCCACGTTGGGATGTGTGATGTAACCTGCAAGAAGTCCGCAAAGGGTTATTGCATCCTCACGTGTACCGCCGCAGCCCCCACTATGCACCAGGAATTTGATTCCATCCACATTCGGAAATACACGTTCCTGACTTTCCTCCGAAGTTTCAAAATATGAGGAAGCATTCAGGAGCGCATCCTCATTCTTTCCCTCGCGGATCATACCGATCAGCTTTACCACATCCTCCTGGTATTTTTTCTTCCGTCCGTATCCCAGGGGTGTTACAAGAGCTTCCTGTAATACATCAATATTCCTGTTCTCACAGAAAACCATTGGTATAACAAGCCAGTAATTCGCCGTACCAACACTGCCATCAGATCTGTAAAAGCCCCTGAATGTTTTTGTATTGAATTTGGAAACATCGGGAGAGTTCCACGAAGTTTTACGCGCGCGTGTTTCAAAGTTATTGGCTGCATGCTTAACGTTTTCAGTGCTTATCAGGCTGCCTTTGGCAAGAGCAGTTTGGGTTTTGCCCACAAGGACCCCGTACATAATGATTTCGCTGTCCTTTGGCAGCATAG
>CAYHRC010000227.1:0-5023 GCA_964358565.1 uncultured Sphingobacterium sp.
TTCATTACATAGGAAGCGAAAATATTTCCCATGGTTGAATCCTCCCATCCGGGTACCACAATTGGCAAATTCTTTTCAGCCGCTGCCAGCATCCAGGAATTCCTGGGATCGATCTCATAATACTGTTCAAGATTACCGCTCAGCAGCATCTTATACATATATTCATGTGGAAAATACCGTTCTCCTGCATCATCGGCATCTTTCCAGATCTTATAAATATGCTTTTGCAATCTTCTGAAAGCCTCTTCTTCAGGGATACAGGTATCGGTAACCCGGTTGTAATGATTTTCTAAAAGGTCCCATTCATCCTGCGGACTCAGATCACGGTAATGCGGAACACGTTTATAGTGCGAATGTGCTACCAGGTTCATAATATCCTCTTCCAGATTCGCCCCAGTACAAGATATAATGGCCACCTTGTCCTGACGGATCATTTCAGCCAGTGAAATACCTAATTCAGCAGTACTCATAGCACCGGCCAGGGTGATCATCATTTTACCCCCCTCATCCAAATGAGTTTCATATCCTTTAGCAGCGTCAACTAAAGCTGCTGCATTAAAATGCAGGTAATTTGTTTCTATAAAACGGGAGATCGGTCCTCTTTCAGCAGCCATAGGTATAATTTTAGGCTGCAAAAATACCCTTCTTTCTTATAGTTATCAAATCATTGTCTATGATACCCTGGAAAGCCCTGTAAACTGTATTTAGAATTCAATCCTTTGGTAGGGTCTCTTATATTTTAGAGAAAAAATCTTTTGATGAATTACAACGACATACTTTGTCGCAGGCCCGTTCTACTTTTGGTTTTTAAATAGCACCTAAATGAACCCAGCAAAGAGCTTGAAGTCGATAAAGCCCACACTTTCGCAGAAACTTGGTTTCGACGCAGATCTCAGTTCCCCGATGGCTCTGGCGGCTTTTTATCACCAGCAGAAAATGGAATTTCAATACTCAAAGCGGGTTAATTATATCGGTTTCAAGGCTATTAATGGTAACTGATGGAAAGAGTGTTAAAGAATGATCTGACGATCATGCTCAATTGCATGCTGGCAGAGAAAAGGAGAATTTACCGTTTGAAAAGTATGGTTGTAAAACATGAACGGTACGAATATGCGGCAATGCTTCATGATATAGATAAGAAGCTGGACGCAGTGCTCGAAGAGCTGCAGAAGCTGGTTTGACCACGGATTTACAATATGGCCTTATGCGGAAACTGAAAATACATGATAAAACGATAGCCAATACTGAAATAGACAGGCTGAAGATTCGCACGTATTGTAAAAAAATATATGTTCGTTTAAAATAGTCTAATGAAATATGGGGAAGCTGAAAACCAAGAGTAAGCATTAATTTAACATTTTCAACAATGGGACAGATGATTAACAGAGGAAAAGAACTTATCCGGATAAACCCGGGTAACAGCAATAAGATTGAATATTCGACAAATGATGGCAGATCATGGAACACAAGGTACTCCAGTTCTTCTCAGGGGGATTTTACAGATTTGGTCGACAATGGCAAAGAGATCTTGGCGACCGCTTCAAAGGGCCTCTATTATTCGACAAATGATGGCAGAAGTTGGAGCAAAAGAGGTTAAGAGGATAAGAAAAGAATCTGTTTCAAGTAACAACGATAAACAATTGGAATTATGGCAATAGACCAAACTATAACGCAAAAATTAGAGGCACTTGATACTGCAATACAAGAGATTGAGTGTGACCGTGAACAAGCAGAACCTATTAGAGACGGCATTATAGACCCTGAAAAGTATTTCTCAACGAAATATAAGATTCTTTGGATACTCAAAGAGCCTTACGAAAGCGTCGATGATGAAGGAAGCCCTTGCGGAGGGGATTGGGATTTGAGGGAGGTGATTAATAAAAAAAATACAGCTAGTGATCTCCAAGGAGGGGGCAAAAATACTTATACAAGAATGACTTATGTTTCGTTCAGCATCCTCAACGGGTTCCCAAGTTGGAACGATATGGAGCTAATTAAAAATGATCCATCCATGTTGGATGCCTTAAAAAGTATCGCATATATTAACGTGAAGAAACTTCCAGGGCATACGACAAGTACTGAGTCAATTATTGCCACTGCATATAAGACATATAATGAACTTCTACTACAACAAATTGACGCTTTCATTCCAGACGCCATAATAGGAGGGGGTACTTTGCATCATTTTGTAGCTGATTTAAAACTCTCGGGACTTGAGAAATGCCAAATCGGGAGTGTAAGCTATTATTCGAATAATAATAAATTATATATACAGGCTCCACATCCGGCGGTGAGAAGGAGCACTCCGGAATATTGTGACGACATAATTTCGGCTGTTAAGTGGTGGGCTGAAAAACAAGAACGAATCTAATCCGCTTTAAAGATCCATCCAAATTAAACCCCGGCCACCCCCTGTCCTATCCTCCCCATTCTTTTGGAGAAAACAAAAGATTATGGCAGGCTATTTCGGCATTGGTATCTACCCCAATAAATGCAAGCGTAACATCGGCACCCTATGGCGCAGCGCGCAACTTTTCCAGGCTTCGTATGTGTTCACTATCCAGATGAAATATAAATGGCAGCCCAGTGATACGCTGAAATCCTGGAGAAAGGTCCCTTTTTTTCATCATGTCGAAATTACAGACTTCATCAGTAGTCTACCTAAAGATTCCGTGTTGGTTGGGGTGGAGTTAACTGAAGATGCTGCAGACATTGTGGATTTTAAGCATCCCAAAAGGGCCGTCTATCTGCTAGGCGCTGAGGATAGCGGATTGCCGGAAGAGATCCTGGGACAATGCAAAATGGTGATCAAACTGCCAGGCAAATATTCTATGAACGTATCTACCGCTGGCAGCCTGGTTATGTATGACCGATATATCAAAACTGTAAGGAAAGATTGCTTCATGAATGATAGACTACGACGTATTTTGTCGTAGTCTATTTCTATCTTTAGATAAATAAAACATAAATGTCTAAAAGAAAATCATTACTCCGATATACCCTTATCATCAATAAATTAAGGTCGAGGCCATGCGGGTTTGAAGAGATCAAAGATCGCCTGGAAAGAGAATCGGATCTGCGCGGCGATGATCTGGTAATCTCAAAACGCACATTTCAGCGGGATGTTGATGAAATCCGCTCCCTGTATAATATTGATATCCAGTACACCTTTTCGCGGCGGGTATATTTTATCGATGATGCGGGGGAGCCTGAGCTAAGCGATCGTATGCTTGAAGCGTTTGATCTGTTCAATACATTTAATATTGCAGCTGGTTTATCTCGCTATGTCCATTTCGAAAAGCGCAGATCTGCGGGCACTGAAAATCTTTATGGCTTGCTTCATGCAGTTAAGAACCGGCTCGTAATCCTGTTCACCTATGAGAAGTTCTGGAATGAGGAGGTTAGTCACCGTACTGTGAACCCGCTTCTTTTAAAAGAATTCAAGAACCGTTGGTATATCCTCGCAAAAGACAGCAAGGACGATAAGATTAAAACTTTTGCTCTTGACCGTCTTTCCGACCTGGAGATCACAAAAAAGCATTTCGCGATGCCGGCAGGCTTCGATGCAGAAAAGACTTTTCGCTTCTGCTTCGGGATTATCAACCCGGAGGATGAAGAGCCGGAAGAGATCATTTTGTCATTCACTCCAACACAGGGAAAGTACATCAAAACCTTGCCGCTTCATGCAAGCCAGAAAATAGTAGCGGAAGATTCGGAGAAATTGCAGGTCAAACTGAATCTCTGCATAACACACGACCTGATCATGGAGCTGCTTTCGTACGGGCCAGATATGAAAGTTTTGCAGCCCGCATCGCTGGCCAGAGAAATTAAACAGGCACATAAAAAGGCATTTGCACAGTACTGAAGTATGTACAGATTAAGCCGTTCGCTCGTAAATAAATACTTCCTCGATTAAAACGCTTATTTTTATTTATATGGGTACCGATCAAATTATTATATATCAAACAGCCGATGGTCAGACTACATTGGATGTGAAGCTTGAAAATGATACTATATGGCTTTCCCTTAATCAATTAGCAACATTGTTTGAAAGAGATAAGTCGGTTATAGCTAAACACTTAAAAAACATTTTTAAAGAAGGAGAATTGGATCGCAATTCAGTTGTGGCAAAAAATGCCACAACTGCCAGTGACGGCAAAACTTACATAATAGATTATTTTAACCTCGACGCAGTCATTTCAGCTGGTTATCGTGTTAATTCAAAGCGGGGCACTCAGTTCCGCATCTGGGCCAATAACGTTTTAAAAGACTATTTAATAAAAGGATACTCAATAAATGAGCAGAGGCTAAAAGAACAAACCCAGCAATTCAACTCATTAAAGCAGACCGTCAATCTCTTGAGTAATGTGCTGAAAAGTAAGGAACTAACGTCTGATGAGGCGACAGGATTGTTAAAAGTGGTTACAGACTATAGCTACGCCCTGGATATTCTCGACAAATATGACCACCAGCAATTAACTATTGAGGGTACCGCTGATCAACAGTTGTTTGTGGCTACTTACAAAGATGCCATGCAGGCGATCAGCGATCTAAAAGATAAATTTGGCGGTCATTCTTTATTCGGCAATGAAAAAGACGATTCGTTTAAAGGATCAGTAGGAACAATCTATCAATCATTCGGTGGTGTTGAATTTTATCCGACCATAGAAGAGAAAGCAGCCAACCTGCTATATTTTATTGTTAAAAATCACTCCTTTTCTGATGGGAATAAACGAATAGCGGCTTACCTGTTCGTTTGGTTCTTGGAAAAGAATGGCATTCTTTACCGTGAAGATGGTTCCAAGCGAATCGCTGATAATGCATTGGTCGCTTTAACGCTGATGATTGCTGAAAGTAAACCTGATGAAAAGGACATGATGGCTACGGTAGTAGTGAACCTGATCAATCCGAACAATAAGTAAGTCCCCCAAAGCTTTTTGCCGCCAGGGCCATTACATTCCATCTTACTGTAAACGATTTTGGCTTCCACCTGGTCATAAGAGTATGAGCTGCGAAAATTTGT
>CAYHRC010000228.1:0-5014 GCA_964358565.1 uncultured Sphingobacterium sp.
AAGATCTGATTTACGAACAACTGAAAAAGTATCAGGTATCAGGTATCAAGTATCAAGTATCAGGTGGGGGATCGGGAACAAAGAACAAAGAGCAAGAACAGACTGGTTTGCTATTAAACGATAAGTCATTCTGAAGATCTGATTTCCGGATAACTGACAACTGACAACTAACCAACTAACAACTAACAAAAACTTGCGATATCTTATCATCATACTTCTTTTTATCTCATCCTGTGCCAAGGGTCCTCAAACTGTAACAGACATCTACTTTAATGATTTCGAGGGCAATGATCTTAAAGGAATCAGCAGCGGAGTGATTGATTCATTCAATAATTCAAAAGTATTGGGCAGGTATAATGCAGGAGGATTCAAACTTCAGCTTAATGATCTTCCCGGTCATGATCTGATAGAAATTTCCTTTGATCTTTATCTTCACGACAGCTGGGATGGTGACCTGAATGGGGATAAAGTAGGAGGGCCTGATATCTGGCAGATGAATATTGATGGCAATCCCTTTATTTATGCAACTTTTTCGAATCAGGATTGCCCCGTACAAACCTGTGTGGGTCAGTCTTATCCTGCAAATTATCCAAATTATAATAATGCCCCAAAATCTGGCGCTTACAGGCGCGATTTACCCGGGGTATGCCATTTAGCCGGACAGACAGGCGGATCATCCCAGTATAAAATAATAAAAACACTAAGACATACGGGACGCCGTTTAACATTAGAGTGCCTGGATCAGTTAAAACAAAGCAATGCTCAGGATTCTCTGTGTGATGAAAGCTGGTCTGTTGATAATATTAAGATCAAAGGAATCAGGCTTAATTAGTGATAAACAATTTATGAAGTATATACGTTTTGCTGCGATCTGTTTAATTCTTGTTCTGAGCAAAACCCTCGTCCAATCTCAGTCTTTACCCGTTGGTACCAGGGCTCTGGAAGATTTTTATCGCAGGGTACAGCTTTCAGGCCAGGGAGATTCTTTAGTTTCTTATACTATCCGCCCCGTTTTTTCAGCCTCTCCGTCAAATTTAAGTGAGATGTATTATCCGGACACCACTGAGGCTGGTTTCGACCTGCTTGAAATAGGGGCTGGCAATTGGAAATCAGCTGATGGTAAATTTGTTGTCTCTCTCCTGCCTTTTAATTTTCAGCTTCAATTTAACTCCCGGCATCCTTATGGCTGGAATGATGGCGCTATGATCCCCGCGAAAGGGATACAAAATTTAATTAGCGGAGGCGCCTATGCCAGCTATGGTCACTTGAGTATTCAGCTTAATCCTGAACTTTTACTTGCAGACAATCCTTCCTTTGAGGGATTCTCTAAAGAGCATTATGATGTTATTGCCGCAAGGTACTATGACTTCTATAATTTTACAGATCTTCCTCAACGCTTTGGTACTGAATCCTGGTCAAAACTTTACTGGGGCCAAAGCAGTATCCGCTTAAATTTTGATCCTGTTTCTTTTGGACTTTCCACTGAGAATTTGTGGTGGGGACCGGGTATTCGTAATTCTCTGTTAATGAGTAATACCGCTCCCGGATTTAAACATCTTACTTTGAATACATCCAGACCAGTTCAAACACGCCTTGGGACATTTGAAGGCCAATTGGTAGCCGGAAGACTGGATGGTTCAAATTTTGCTCCGCTTACGCCCGGCCGTACCTATCTGAATGATAGCTTATACCTGCCCAAACCGGATGACTGGCGTTACTTCTCAGGATTGGCGATAAGCTGGCAGCCGAAATGGGTACCGGGATTATTTCTCGGGATTAGCCGAAGTTTCCAGGTTTATAATAAAGATCTGGGTAAACGCATCGGTGATTATATTCCCGTCTTTTTCCCTTTTCAGAAAATTAAAGCAAATAATCCAATTAATAAACGCGACCAGTTGAGTTCCTTATTTTTCAGATGGTTCTGGCCTGAGGAAAGGGCTGAAATTTATTTTGAATTTGGCCGCAGTAGTCCTTCAGGAAATCTGAGAGATTTTACCCTGGAGCCTGAGAATGACCGGGCATATATTTTTGGCCTTCGAAAACAATTGCCTTTCAGGGGCCATGCCGACGAAAATTTACAGATTAACCTTGAAGTAACACAATTACAGCAATCTGCAGCGGAACCGGTTTTAGATGCCAGAGCATGGTATTTGAATAAGTATGTGCGGCATGGATATACCAATCGTGGTGAAGCACTGGGTGCGGGTATCGGTCCGGGAGGAAATCTGCAGTCATTGGACATTAGCTGGCATAAAGGCTTAAAGCGAATTGGCTTACAATTGGAACGATTCATTCATAATAATGATTTTTACTATTATGCTTATGTCGATTCTCAGGACTGGCGGAGGCACTGGGTTGACCTGAGTGCCGCCGCAATCGGCGAATGGAATTATAAGAATTTATTGCTTAATGCACGTTTACAGTACATCAGCTCGCTCAATTATCAATGGTACCTGTTACAACTGGATCCTGATCAGTATTTTACCAATGGCCTGGATAAATCGAACCTGCAGGTTCAAATGGGCCTGATGTACAGGTTTTAATGCTATTTAAGAGTTTGAGTAATTGCCGGAGAACTGGAAATAGCGGGGACATAAATAATAATGAATTACAGTGAGGAAGCTCCTGACGGAGCAGAATTATGTGTAGTGGATGCTCGCAGGTAGCTGAGCCGAAAGGGGATCCGGAATCCTGGTTTATCCATCCTTATAAAAAGAATAAAGCAGATTAAGATTAAATATTGCATTTTAAGCATGTGATAAATATATTTAGTTTAAGAGTCGAAATGCCAATTTTAAAATTCGAATGATGAAAATAGTATTTTCTGTTTTTCTTTTCTCACTGATGTTAAGCAGGACTGCTGCACAATCTCTTCCTGTTGGTACATCTGTTCTTGAAGATTATTATCGCAATTCTCAATTGTCTGGAAAACTTGACCCGGCCATTTCATTCACTGTTCGTCCATTATTTACCGAAGCTTCAATGCAGCGCGGGCAGCTTTTCGATCCGGATAGTACTTTGCAGGATTTATCCTGGCTGGCGTATCGTGGTCTGCATCAATCTGAGAATAAGCAATTTAAATTCCAGTTATTACCGCTAAGCTGGCAGCAGCAGTATAATTCTGCACATCCCTATGGCTGGAACGACGGGGCCATGATACCGGCAAGAGGATACCAAACGATGCTGAGTGCCGGTTTTTTTGCGAAACTCGGTCCGCTTAGCGTGCAGATCAGGCCCGGGTATGTGTATGCGCAAAACAGGGATTACAAAATATCAGATATTTATGGCGGTGCACCCGACCTGCCGGCACAATTTGGACATGGGGATTATTCTAAAACCAACTGGGGTCAGAGCAGTATCCGTTTAACCTTTGGTCCGCTGTCTTTAGGTTTGAGCAATGAAAATCTTTGGATGGGGCCAGGCATGCGTAATTCTTTGCTGATGAGTAATCATGCTCCGGGTTTTAAGCATTTGACGCTGAATACGGTAAGGCCCGTCCGTACGCCCCTGGGATCCTTTGAAATGCAAATGATTGGGGGGAAGCTGGAAGGTTCGGGTTATAGCTATCTGGATAATATTCCTGCTAATGCGGAATGGAGATATTTATCTTCTTTTGTAATGACTTATCAGCCGCGCTGGGTTCCGGGTTTATTTTTAGGCCTGACAAGAAGCTTTCAGAACTATCACAGTCATGTTAAAAAGTTCGCTGATTATGTTCCGCTTTTTACGCCATTTCAAAAGGTCAATGATAAGAATAATGTCACGGGTGCGGATGACAAGGATCAGCTGGCTAGCCTTTATGCCCGATGGCTGTTTAAACAGGCCCATGCAGAAGTTTATTTTGAGTATGGGGTTAATGATCATGCTTATAATTTACGCGATTTTATTGGTTCACCGGAACATTCCAGAACCTATCTCTTCGGTTTGACCAAACTAAGCGAATTAAACACAAGAGAGGGCGAATACATCCGCGCAAACTTAGAATTTACGCAAATGTCGCAATCCATTGACCGTTTGGTTCGTGAGGCAGGTTCCTGGTACTATCATGGTCAGATTGCCCAGGGCTATACTCATAAAGGGGAGGTTTTGGGGGCCGGTATTGGTCCGGGTGGAAATTTGCAGTCTTTGAGCCTCAGCTGGCTTAAGGGCCTTAAGAGCCTGGGTATATTGCTTGAAAGATATGTGCAGAATGATGACTATTATGTATCTTCAATCAGAGATCTGAACGGGTACAGCAGGAAATGGGTAGATATGAGTGCAGCCTTACAGGGTACCTGGAATTATAAAAATCTTCTTTTTAATGCCAGAATGCAGTTCATCAATTCTTTAAACTACCAGTGGAAATTAAAGAATTATGATGCCGGCACTTATTATATTCCTGAGAATGATGTTTTCAATTTCCATGGTGAATTGGGAATTACTTACAGGTTTTAATCCACTAAAAGCTGCAAGAATAGGGAGTTGCGGGTCTATGCCGGCAATGATCCGGCACCCCCTCATTAAGACTGTCCGACCGATCCGGCACCCCCTGAAAAGGTGCATCCAGGAATACGATTTCCTCTCCCTGAGTACGGAAAATCGTTTTCGCTCAGAAGATTTGTGCTGGTTTCTGTTTAAGGGCCTCACCCTAATTGATTTTCTGTTATCGCTAAAAAAATCCAGCTGGCCCTCTCCGAAAGAGAGGGTGGGGATTCTGTGATCGGACAGCTTTTCTTCGAATACCCGTATCCCAAAAATTGCTGTCGGACCTGATCCGGCACCCCCTCACTAAGTTCGCTACTCGCTACCCAATACTCAATACCCGCTAAGATTTTCTAAATGCAAGTAAGTACAAACTGTACAGTACCACTGCAAAGAACATCCCCATAACAATAGCCCTGGGGTATTTAAGCTGATTTTTCTTAAGAGGCAATTCTGCGGCATCCACCACCTGGAAGGTAGGTGTTTCCTGTATGAGCATGGTGCGGCTGACTTCGAGGTTCTTTATTATTTCTGAATAGATAGTTTGTAAAAC
>CAYHRC010000229.1:0-5013 GCA_964358565.1 uncultured Sphingobacterium sp.
TTAGTAAAATATATTGATGAATTATATGCGGCGCTAATCAGTCGCCCCCTGGATTCTTTATCCTCATTCTTTTACCGGATAGTTGACAAAATGGGTATTGATGGTATCGTAAATGGCTTGGGGAAAGGCACGGTGGAGGCCAGTAAAGGATTTAGATTGCTGCAATCAGGTACAGTTGGTTTCTATATTTTTATGATGGTTGCCGGTATTATTGCACTGATGGCTTATAGTATGTACAAAATTTAATATAAAGGGATAGAACAATTTAAATGGAAATTTTACTATTACAGATTTTTATTCCGCTCATTGCTGCTATCATTGTCCTGCTGCCAGCGAAATCGCAGGTTAAAGGCCTTGCGGGTGTATTGTCATTCGTACCATTGATAATAACCATTTACCTGTATATTAATTTCATTCCTGATGCTTCCACTCAATTCCTGGTGGACCTGGCATGGCTGCCGCAATTTGGAATACATTTCAAGGCGGGTGTCGACGGAATCAGCATGATCCTTTTAATACTGACAAACCTGCTGGTACCATTAATTATTCTGTCAAGCTTTAAACAGGATATCAAAGACCAGAAATCATTTTACGCATTGATATTTTTTATGCAAAGTGGCTTATTGGTAGTGTTTACTGCTTTAGATGCTTTCCTGTTCTATGTAGGATGGGAAGCTGCCCTTATTCCAATCTATTTCATTTGTGCATTATGGGGTGGAGAGAACCGTATCCGGGTCAATCTTAAGTTCTTCATTTATACCATGGCCGGTAGTCTTTTCATGCTTATAGCGATTATTTATCTGCATTTGCAAACTCCTGGAAATAGTTATGATATCGCTGAATTTTATAACCTTAACCTTGATCCTATTACACAAGCGTGGATATTTTGGGCTTTCTTTTTAGCTTTTGCAATCAAAATGCCCGTATTTCCATTTCATACCTGGCAACCTGATACATACACGGAAGCACCAACAGCCGGTACTATGCTGCTTGCGGGGATCATGCTTAAAATGGGAATTTATGGAGTTATCCGGTGGTTGATCCCTGTAGCTCCGCTCGGCTTTGCCGCCTGGGGTCAGACTGCATTGATCCTGTCAGTTATAGGTATTGTCTATGCATCTATAATCGCCTTTACACAAAATGATATAAAGCGACTGATTGCCTACTCTTCAATCGCACACGTAGGGCTGATATCTGCCGGTATTTTCGCCTGGAACCTTCAGGGCTTGCAGGGAGCGATGATCCAGATGCTTAATCACGGTATTAACGTTGTGGGTATGTTCTTCATTGCGGATATAATCATCCGCCGCATGAATACGCGGGAACTAAGCCGGATGGGTGGTATTGCTAAACCGGCACCAAAGCTTGCTATCGCTTTTCTGATAATATTATTAGGTACTGTGGCGCTACCATTAACAAACGGTTTTGTTGGAGAGTTTCTGTTACTGATGGGTGTTTACGATTACAATATCTGGTATTCTGTGATTGGCGGCTTAACGATCATCTTTGGGGCAGTTTATATGCTTAGGATGTATCAAAAGGTGATGTTTGGGCCTGTGAATGAAAGCACAGCTATTTTTAGCGATTTAGATGGATCCGAGAAATCAGTATTGCTGATCATATCTCTCCTTGTAATCGTGATTGGTATATATCCCCAGCCAATTCTGCATATTTCGGAAGCAGCAGTTAGCAACCTGTTGCAACAGGTTAATCAAAAGATTTTAGTTAAGTAAGAGCATGAACGCATTAATAACCCTGTCTGTTTTAGCCATTTTAGTTCTTTACTTAGGCTTGTATAAGGCTAAAAATGCTTTGTTGCCGGTTACTTTGCTTGGTCTGTCAGTAGCACTGATATTAGCAATTCTTGAATGGAACAGTGGTGCAAAACCAATATACAGTGGTATGATGCTGTTCGATAATTTTGCTGTTGCTTTCACATCGATATGCATATTATCCACGATGCTTATTCTTTTGATCTCAAAGGATTATTTTGAGCATATCAGTGAACATGTTGCTGAATATTATGCTATTATCCTGTTTTCTCTTGCTGGCATTGTGGTGATGGTATCCTTCCATAACCTTTCTATGCTCTTCATTGGTATAGAGATCATGTCGGTTAGTTTGTATATCCTTGCTGGAATACGAAAGCATGATTATAAATCAAATGAAGCCGCATTAAAGTATTTTTTAATGGGAGCCTTTTCTACCGGCTTTCTTTTATTCGGTATCGCCATGCTTTATGGAGCTACCGGGACTTTTGATCTTGCTTTGATCAGGGAATATGTTATTTCTAAGCCCATAGGAATATCGCCCCTCTTTTATAGCGGCTTAATGCTCATGATCATAGGCCTGTGCTTTAAGGTTGGAGCTGCCCCTTTTCATTTCTGGGCGCCGGATGTATATGAAGGATCACCAGACCTTATTTCGCTGTTCATGATCACAGTAGTTAAAACAGCCGGATTTGCTGCCTTTCTTCGTTTATTCCTGGTATGTTTTGCACCTCTCCATGAATTCTGGACACCTGTACTGCTTGTGATTTCTGTGATCACTCTATTTATAGGTAACATCACTGCATTGTATCAGCATAGTTTTAAACGAATGCTGGCTTTTTCGAGCATCTCTCATGCCGGCTATATGTTATTTGCTATTGTAGCATTAGGATCTATGTCAGGTAATGCGATATTTGTTTATACAACAGCCTATTCCATTGCTTCTGTTATTGCCTTTGCTGTTTTGATATTGGTGAAGCGTCAAACCGCATCTGATAATTTTGACAGCTTCAATGGTCTTGCAAAAAGGAATCCTTTTCTTGCGTTTACACTGACAATATCAATGCTATCCCTGGCCGGAATTCCTCTTACGGCTGGTTTCATTGGAAAGTTCATGATGTTTTCAACGGCCCTGGCGGAATATCACATATTGCTTGTGGTGCTGGCTGTTGTGAATGCTATCATCGGTCTCTTTTATTACTTACGGGTTATTGTTGCGATGTATTTCAAAGCTGCAGAACGTTCCGAAGTTCAATCCTCCGCCTATTTCAATTTTGTACTCGGGATCTCAGCCCTGCTTACAATTGCTCTTGGAGTATATCCGGGTATCATATCAAACCTTTTCTAAGCCAAACTATTACATAAAATATTGTAGCTTTACGCATATTTAATTTATGTACGAGATTTGGGACTCCCTGAAACACCTTATTGATCCGGTAGAATTGCTTCGTGAAGGAGGGTTTTACGTACTTCTTTTTGTTGTATTTGCGGAAACTGGTTTGTTTTTTGGATTTTTTCTGCCCGGAGACTATCTGTTATTTCTGGCGGGAATGTTTGTAGCCACAGATAAACTTGATATTACAATATACGTACTTATTGCAGGCTTAATAGCAGCGGCAGTCGGCGGTAATTTTGTTGGATATTGGTTCGGAAAGAAAACCGGTCCGGTTTTATATCATCGCAACGATTCCTTCCTTTTTAAGAAAAGGTATCTTCGCGCTGCAGAAACTTATTATAAAAAACAAGGAGCATTTGCATTGATTATGGGCAGATTTATACCTATTGTTCGCACCTTTGCTCCTATAATTGCGGGTATTGTCCGCTTAGATTTTAAAAAATTTGCACTTTATAATATTAGCGGTGCATTTCTATGGATTTCATCTTTAACTTTGCTAGGTTTCTTTCTTGGCCGAAAGTTTGAGAAATAAATTTATCATTACCTCTTATACATTATTTTTGTTTTTATATTGATAACGACGATACCTCTTATTATTACCTATTTAAAGAGGAAAATTATTGGGGAAAGGAATGAGGAGGAAGAGTTAAACCCTTAAAAAAAAATGAGTAAAGACCACCCCTGGCATGATGTTTCTCCCGGCGAAGAAATCCCTTCTGTCGTTAATGCAATTATTGAAATTCCAAAGGGCTCAAAAGCAAAATATGAAATTGATAAGGAATCGGGCCTGATTAAGCTTGACCGTGTATTATTTTCATCTGTAATGTATCCGGCAAACTATGGATTTATTCCTCAAACTTATTGTGATGATAAGGATCCTTTAGATATTTTGGTCTTGTGTTCAGTTGACGTATTTCCCTTGTCTATTGTAGAGGCCAAGGTAGTTGGGGTTATGCATATGGTTGATAATGGCGAGCAGGATGATAAAATAATTGCAGTAGCCAAGAACGACATGTCGGTAAATTACATTGAAGATCTTATAGAATTACCTCCGCATACCATGACAGAGATAGTCAGGTTTTTTCAGGACTACAAGGCTCTGGAACATAAAAATGTAAGCATTGAGCACCTTTTAGGGAAAAGCTATGCTTTTAAAGTCATCAGGGAAAGTCTTGACTTGTATCAGACCACATTTAAAAATAAGTAATCAGCATGGGTCTCGCATTATTTTTTACAATTTTCCTGGTTTTTCTAAACGGGTTTTTTGTAGCAGCTGAGTTTGCTCTGGTAAAAGTGCGCGCTTCCCAAATTGAAATAAAAGCCAAGACAGGAAGCCGGGTTGCAAACATAGCTAAACACATGACCCAGCATCTTGATGGCTATCTTGCCGCTACGCAGCTGGGTATTACTTTAGCTTCCCTTGGATTAGGTTGGGTAGGAGAAGCAGTGATGACCGATATAGTGAGCCAGTTTTTCCATCTTTTTAATGTTGACATGTCTACTAATATTGCTACCAATATCGGACATGTTTTAGCCTTTGCCATTATAACAATCTTACACATTGTTTTTGGAGAGTTGGCACCTAAGTCTATCGCCATTCAGAGACCCATCGGTACAACGATGGGCATCGCCTTACCACTTCACTTTTTCTATTTGGTATTCAGGCCATTTATCTGGTTATTGAATGGCTTCGCTAATTTCATCCTCAAATTAATTGGTATTAGCACTATAAGTGGCCATGAAGTTCATCATAGTTCCGAGGAATTGCAGTATTTACTGGATCAGGGAAAAGAGAGTGGGGCACTTGAAACCAATGAGCATGAACTTATTAAGAATGTTTTTGATTTT
>CAYHRC010000230.1:0-5003 GCA_964358565.1 uncultured Sphingobacterium sp.
GGATTAATTTTATTTCAAAGATACATCTGTTTAGCGATTTCGATGCCTATCTATAGGACATCAGAAATTAAAGCATATCCGATACTGGCTTTCGGTAGACCTGGAATGTTTTGGGCAAAATACTGAAGATTGTGAAGATCCAGGCTGTGGCCGAAATTTATACCAAAGTCTAAAGCATTGGCTACCTTTGGAGCTTTTTTATTCTGTTGAAATCCAGATGCATAGACTTCCAAATAATTTATTCTCACCTGATTGCAATTCACTTTAAATCATAAGAAATTGCTTTTGAAATGAAAGTAATATTGTCCTTTAGGACACGTACTTAAAACTAATTCACTTTAAACTGGTACACACCGGAACCAGAGGAATTTCCCTTTGAATCTTTCGTAATTACCTTCCAGTAATAAGTAGTATTTGATGCTACACTTACATCGTTCAGGATACTCTCTGTGAGATTGCTTTTAAACAAGGCTGGAGAAGCTGCTTTCCGAAATCTCAAAGGCCATGCAATATGACTTTGTCAAACTATATGTACAGGATGAGGGAAGCCGATTCGAGGATGTCGAAAGAGCAAGTTATGCACGTATCCAAAAGGAATCCCTTTCCATGAACATTTCGTTGAACCTCTCCGGTGAGCCGAATCAGTATAATAAGCTGCCCGACCTGATAAAAAAGATAAGAAGCGCGGCCGAACAGTTAGGATTCCAGGTTAACTAATGTGGCGGTCATTAGCTCTATTGTCATGAAGTTTTTCTGTCAAGCCGATGAACATGTCATCATCTAAAATATTTGCTTTTAATTCAGAAATGCTTGTGCCTGTTGTACCAACCGGAAATTTTTCAAAGTCATTTGAGTAGGCAGAAAAACCGGTATGAGTTTTTTCTACTATAAAAAGATAATTTTTCATATTTTTTAATTCTGATCTCCAAACCTTTGCTAATTTCTTTACTTCCGTGGTTTGGGAAAGGGAATGACTTTCCGGGCTTATCGGGATGCACCATCCATATATGGCTCCCTTTCTGCCGGGCTTATCCTCCAATACTGAGGGAGCTAAGAGTAATAATTAAAAATAATACTGATCTGTTCATCTTGTTTTAAAGGTTAGGTTTTCTTTTTTCGTTTTGTTTCTAAATCTTCAACATCACTAAGATCTATTTTTCTTGCACTGGTCTTTTTGTTCTGTATTAATTCATCCAAGCCAATGTAATTTGCCTGATATCCATCCAAATCTATAGTCAATTTTTTAGAAAAAGCATCTTTAAACAACACCCCATCAATACTGGTTATAATATCAATTCTTAAAGGAGGGTATCCAATTTGATTAATTAGATTTTCTTTTAAAAAATCATCTTTTTTAAACTCCAGGGAAGCAAATCCGAAATCATTCATAACAGCAAGTAACTTATCTGCATTAATTTCTGAAATGTCAATCCAAATATCAAGGTCACCTGTGTATCTGGGTTTACCGTGAAATGCCATAGCATAGCCCCCAACAATTAAGTAATCAACCTGATGTTTATTTAACATTTTTATGAAATCTTCAAAATCCTCAGAAAGTATCACAGGTGCATTTTTAATTGATTGTGAATTGTTTTATCCATTCGTTTTCCCGGAGCCATATTTTGATTAATCAGGAAAGTCACCGCAGACAGGCGTTCTTGCGGTGTTTTAGAAAGCCAATATTCCATATCCTCAATAGATTGATTTGTATTTTTCATGTTCACTTTCCGAACAACAAGTGCAATTTTTCTTTTCATCGTTTATTAAGAATTTAATTCATCAATGGTAATATCTGTATAATTACACCAGTTCGATCAAAAATTTTCCGGTTTTTTCTTTTAATGATCCAAAACAAACAATATTCTTTTCCGGAATTCCATGCATACGGAGGAGCTGTTCAAATTCCTCTGATTTCGATTCCTCAATTGCCACCAGCAGGCCTCCGCTTGTTTGCGGATCAGCCAGAATAGCTGTCCTTCGGTTTAAAATCAGATTGTCTCCTGCTATTTTATGCCCATAACTGCTCCAGTTGCGGTTCGTGCCTCCCGGAATGCATTGCTGATCCAGATATTCTCCGATCACATCAATTTTAGGGACCTTGTCAAATTCGATCACAGCCTGTAAATTGCTGCCTTCACACATTTCTGATAAATGCCCAAGCAAGCCAAACCCGGTTACGTCAGTCATGGCTTTAACATACTCTTGCTTCCCCAGGATCTCTCCGATCTTATTCAGCATGGCCATGCTTTCAGGAGCAATAAATGCATGCTTTGGTTTCAAAATGCCTTTTTTCTGGGCGGTAGTTAAAATACCTACCCCTAAAGCCTTTGTTAAATAAAGCTTGCATCCGGCTACAGCCGTTGAATTCTGCTTTAAATTCTTAATATCTACAATGCCATTTACAGCGAGTCCGAAAACCGGTTCCGGACAATCAATACTGTGTCCTCCTGCAAGTGTGATCCCTGCCTCTGCGCAAATGGCACGCGAGCCTTCTAATACTTTTTGTGCCACTTCCGGTGACAATTTATTTATTGGCCAGCCCAAAATCGCAATAGCAAGTACAGGTCTTCCACCCATTGCATACACGTCGCTAATGGCATTTGCTGATGCAATTCTTCCGAAGTCATACGCATCATCAACTATTGGCATAAAAAAATCAGTGGTTGATATTAAGGCGGTGCCATTCCCAAGGTCTAAAACAGCGGCATCATCGCGGGTGTTATTCCCAACCAGGAGACGGGAATCCACCTGCTGAATGACAGGGCTATGCAAAATAACATCCAGAACTGCAGGGCTGATCTTACATCCGCAGCCGGCCCCATGAGAATATTGTGTTAATTTAATTTCTTTTGAATTCATATATTATCTATAGACAATAAAGTCTTTGTCCTGTAACTGATTTGATTTAAGGTGTTTTAAAAGTTGAAGGGCGTTCTTTTGAGTATTGGTATTTTCGCATTCAATTGAGTGAATGCTTTCTTCCACTCTCTTTCCCTGGCCAGAGGTATAGGTTTTATCATAATAAACCAGAACGATTCTTATGAAGTCAGTCATCCGGTTATCCTCAATTGCTGCAATTGCATCCCGCGTCTGTTCTGGTCCAAGTCTTTTTCCTATCCTTGAAGTGGATTCAATAAGGAAGGCCTTGTCGAGTTTGCCGTATTCCTGAACCAGAAAACTAATACGTTCACTGGCGGGAACCAGCATATTTATTACGGGTGCTGTACGCATCTGATCAAATAATGCATCTGGTATCTGGCGCTTACCAATAAAACGGCTTTCATCCTCAAGCCAAAGTGGAATGTTCTTATCTGTTTGACTGAGATCAGTAGCCAGAAGATTTTCAAAATGTTCCTGACTTGGCTGAATTAAGCTGCCCATTGATCCATACGATGAGCCCTGATGCTGAGCCAGATCTTCAAGGTTTATAACCTGCTGTTCCAGATTTTTAAGTTCATTTAAGGTTCCTGTTTTTCCTGAACCTGTCATTCCACCAAGTATCAGTAAGGAATAATTTTTTGAAAATTGAGCTAAAACCCAATTACGATACTTCTTATAACCTCCCTCTAAAACATAAACCTCGAAGCCATACAGGTTTAATGCCCATGCCATTGCACCGCTTCGCATACCTCCGCGCCAGCAATGCACCAATATCTTTTTTTCCGGAGCTATTAATAAAGCGTCTTTTATAAATCCTGACCATTTTGGTCCTGTAAGGTCAAATCCCAGCAAAATTGCTTCTTCACGGCCCTTCTGCTTGTAAGTTGTGCCAACTTTTACCCTTTCCTCATTAGAGAAGATCGGCAAATTAAATGCACCCACAACATGCGCTTGCTCAAACTCCAGTGGCGTTCTTACATCAATAACCGGGATAGTGCCGGCCAGCTTCAGAAAATCAATTATATCTACTGTTTGAATCATGGGTGTTAAGGAAAAACCTGATTAATATGCAGGTTTATAGTTGACAAAGATACGAAAGCCTTTCCTTCGACTGGATTTAACTTTGTCTTAGCTGCCTCAAATACATCTGTATGGTGTTTTCAAGTCCAAAATATAAGGCATCACAAATTAATGCATGGCCAATACTTACTTCCTGTAAGCCGGGGATATTCTGAGCAAAATATTGAAGATTATGAAGGTCGAGGTCATGACCGGCATTCAGGCCAAGGTTTAATTCATTGGCTAGAGTCGCTGCTTTTATGTAAGGTTTGATTGCCATTTCTTTATTTTCGGCGTAGCCGGATGCGTAAGCTTCAGTATACAATTCGATGCGGTCTGTACCGGTATCTGCTGCTGCTTTAACCATCTCCTCAGAAGGGTCGACAAAAATTGAAACCCTGATCCCTGATGATTTAAATGTTGCAATGATTTCCTTAAGATAAGACTGGTGTTTAATAGTATCCCAGCCATGGTTTGAAGTTAACTGCCCTTCAGTATCCGGAACCAGGGTTACCTGGGCGGGATTGTTAGCCAAAACCAGATCGACAAACTTTTGCTCTTTTGGATTTCCCTCAATATTAAACTCAGTCTTTATCACCTTTTTAAGGTCGAACACATCCTGGTAGCGGATATGTCTCTCATCCGGACGTGGGTGAACAGTTATGCCCTCTGCACCGAATCGTTCACAGTCCAGGGCAACTTTTATAAGATCGGGGTTATTTCCTCCGCGGGAGTTACGGAGAGTTGCAATTTTATTTATGTTAACGGAGAGTTTGGTCATGTTTAAGAGGTCTGAAGTATGAGGTATGATGTCTGATGTCTGATGTATGAGGTATGAAGTCTGATGTCTGAAGTATGAAGTATGAGGTATGATGTCTGAAATCTAACGAAGAATATTTGAAAATAATCTGAAATGGTAATATTCAAAAATAGATTAAGATTTCCAGTTTAGATATAGCTTATAAAGTTAATGAATATTTTTCTGATGCCGGAAATTGCTTAGACAGATTGAAACCTGCATGAGCTTACCGCTCACACAACGACATGAACTTAGCGAAGCGATC
>CAYHRC010000231.1:0-4994 GCA_964358565.1 uncultured Sphingobacterium sp.
ATTTTCAAAAAACTGTTACCAACTAAATAAATTTTCTTAAATTTGCAGGCTCAATTGGCGTGCTTTGAAATCGTTACAACAATATAGCATTCCGTATACCGGATTAAAACTTGGAGTTCATTATTTTGAATTTGAGGTTGATGATGCTTTTTTCAGTGAGTTTGAATACTCACTTATAAAAAAGGCCGATCTGAAAGTCGAACTCGAATTAGAAAAACAGGAGACAATGCTTATCCTGCAATTTCATATTTCAGGCGGAATGAAATTGAGCTGCGATGTTTGTTTGGCTGATTTTCCATATCAAGTAGAAATACAGGAGCGGCAGATCGCTAAATTTACAGAGGACGAGGATCTGGAGGATGACACTGAAGAGATCATTGTCCTAAGCAAAAACGAAAGTGAGATCAATGTAGCATCATTGATCTATGAATATATCACCCTGGCGGCCCCTTATATAAGCCGTTGCGAGGATGAAGGAAACACAGAATGGTGCGACCGGGAAATGATCGAGAAATTAGATCAGCTTTCGGGCAAATCAAACAAGGAAAATGAAAGTGATGATGCTGACCCGCGCTGGGAAGCATTAAAGAAAATAAAAAAATAAAAATTAATATTAACAACAAATGGCACATCCAAAACGGAAAATATCCAAATCAAGAAGAGATAAAAGAAGAACTCATTATAAAGCAGAAGCTCCGGGCTTAACTACCTGCCAAACTACGGGTGCAATACATTTACCTCACCGTGCATATACAGTTGATGGCAACTTGTATTATAACGGTAAAATGGTTATTGAGAATTCTGCTATTGCCTAAGCTGTCTTTCTGAAATGAAGATTGGCTTAGACATAATGGGCGGAGATTTTGCTCCCAAGGCAGCAGTTTTGGGAGCAATTGCAGCTCAGAAAGCCTTACTGCCTGATGAAAAGATCGTTCTTTTTGGTGATAAGAACCAAGCCTTACCTTTCCTCTCTGAAGAAGGTGTAAATCCGGATGTTTTTGAATTCGTTCATACCACAGAAATGATTGGTATGGGTGAACATGCAACAAAATCAGTTCTTCAAAAACCCAATTCAAGTATCAGTCTGGGCTTCCAGTATCTTAAGGATGGCAAGATTGACTCTTTTTCTTCGGCTGGAAATACCGGCGCTATGCTCGTTGGAGCGATTTTCAGTGTAAAACCTGTTCCTGGTGTTATTCGTCCTGCAGTAGCTACAAATGTTCCAAAATTAAAATCAGGTTTTGGAATAATGCTGGATGTAGGCGCCAATGCAGATTGTAAGCCTGAAGTTTTAGCCCAGTTCGGCATCTTAGGCAGTTTATATGCTGAACATGTCTATCATGTGCAAAACCCGAAGGTTGCCCTGATGAACATCGGTGAGGAAGAAGAGAAGGGCAACGTCCTGACACAGGCCACCTTTCCCCTGTTACAACAATCTAAATTAAATTTCGTGGGAAACATTGAAGGACGCGATCTGTTCAATGATAAGGCCGATGTGATTGTTTGTGACGGTTTTACAGGAAATGTATTGCTTAAATTAGCTGAAACGTTTTACATCCTGACACTTAAAAAAGGATTTAAAGATGAGTTTTTTGACCGGTTCAATTATGAGCAATACGGGGGCAGTCCAATTTTAGGAGTAAATGCCCCGGTTCTGATCGGACACGGAATATCCAGTCCTGAAGCAATCAAAAATATGGTACTACTATCACGAACTATGGTCGAAACCCAGTTTGTCGATAAGATAAAAGAAGCTTTTAAATAGTTAGTTTTATTTTTTATTATGTCTAAAGTTCATGCTGCAATAACAGCCGTTAATGCATACGCACCCGAATATATTTTAACCAATAAAGAGCTGGAGGGCATGGTTGATACCAACGATGAGTGGATCACCAGCCGTACAGGTATAAAAGAACGCCGCATTCTTAAAGGATATTCAGGCACTTCAGACATGGCCGTTATTGCGGTAAATGGATTGCTGGAAAAACGCGGAATTGAGGCTTCCGAGATTGATCTGATCATTTTCTGTACTACTACTCCCGATATGATGTTCCCTGCAACAGCCAATGTGCTGGCAGATAAGATCGGAGCAAGCAATGCCTGGGGATTTGACCTGAATGCTGCGTGTTCAGGTTTTTTATTTGGATTAAGTACCGGTTCTCAATTTATTGAGACTGGTAAATATCAAAAAGTACTGGTAGTGGGCGGCGATAAAATGTCGTCCATCATCAACTATAAAGACCGCACAAGCTGCATTATTTTTGGGGATGGCTGCGGAGCTGTCTTACTGGAGCCTAATACCGATGGTTATGGAGTAATCGACTTTCTTCTGAAAAGTGACGGTTCAGGCGGTCCTTACATATATCAGAAAGCCGGAGGTTCGTTACGACCTGCTAGCCATGAGACCGTAGATAATGACGAACATTTTCTTTTTCAGGAAGGACAGGCAGTTTTTAAATTCGCTGTGACTAATATGGCGGATGTAGCTGCCGATATAATGGTTCGTAATAATCTGGGCCCTGATGATGTCGACTGGCTGGTGCCACATCAGGCTAACAAACGGATCATTGATGCTACCAGCAACCGGACAGGTATCGCTCCTGATAAAGTAATGATCAATATAGAACGTTACGGTAATACAACAAATGGAACTATTCCGCTATGTTTATGGGAATGGGAGAGCAAACTTAAGAAAGGCGATAACCTTATTTTGGCTGCCTTTGGCGGAGGATTTACCTGGGGTTCCCTCTATTTAAAATGGGCATACTAGAATAAAATCTTTTCTTAAAAATTTTATTATAATTTTAAAACACCTAAACTAAATAAAATGGATATTAAACAAATTCAGGAACTCATTAAATTTGTTTCCAGATCAGGAGTAAATGAAGTTTCAATTGAGCAGAAAGAGTTTAAGATTACCATAAAAACTAATCAGGCACCTACCTATATTACTGCCAGTCCGATACAGCAAGTGCCACAGATAAATCAAGCGGCACAGACAGCGCCAGCTGCTACAGCTGCGCCAGAACCAAAAGCACCGCTAAAAGACGATACATCTAATTATCTGACTATAAAATCGCCGATGATTGGTACTTTTTATCGTTCAGCAAGTCCTGACAAACCCTTGTTTGTAAACGTTGGCGATGAGATTAAATCCGGTCAGGTAGTTTGTATTATAGAAGCCATGAAGCTTTTTAATGAAATTGAATCTGAAATTTCAGGACGTATTGTTAAAATTCTTGTTGATAATGCAAGTCCTGTGGAGTACGACCAGCCCCTGTTCCTGGTGGAGCAAATATAATCTTATGATCCAATCTTCCTTCTGACATCAGCTATCCCTATCGACAAAAAATATATGTTTAAAAAAATACTAATTGCAAATCGTGGTGAAATAGCTCTCCGGATCATCCGTACCTGTAAAGAAATGGGGGTGAAAACCGTAGCTGTTTATTCAACTGCAGACCGGGATAGTTTGCATGTGCGCTTTGCTGATGAAGCAGTTTGTATAGGTCCACCGGCAAGTAAAGATTCTTATCTAAGCATCCCCAATATAATTTCAGCAGCTGAATTAACAAATGCAGATGCAATCCACCCAGGGTATGGCTTTTTATCTGAAAACGCTAAATTTTCTGCTATCTGCCATGATTACGGTATTAAATTTATCGGCGCTACTGCAGATCAGATCAATGGCATGGGTGATAAAGCATCTGCAAAAGAGACTATGAAACTGGCCGGTGTTCCAACTATACCAGGATCCGAAGGTTTGCTAAGCAATGTAAAAGAAGGACTTAGAATTTCCAATGAAATCGGATACCCGGTTATACTTAAGGCCACAGCAGGAGGTGGAGGCCGGGGTATGCGTATTGTATGGAATGATAGTGAATTTGAGCCTGCATGGGATTCTGCACGCCAGGAATCTGCTGCAGCTTTTGGAAATGACGGCCTTTACCTTGAAAAATATGTAGAAGATCCGCGCCACATTGAAATACAGGTGATTGGTGATCAATACGGCAAAGTATGCCATTTATCGGAGCGTGACTGTTCTATTCAGCGACGTCATCAAAAACTGGTTGAAGAATCACCCTCCCCTTTTATGACCCCCGAATTAAGGAAACGAATGGGAGATGCTGCCATTATAGGAGCCCAGGCAGTTAATTATGAAGGCGCAGGTACAGTAGAATTTTTAGTTGATAAACATCGGAATTTCTACTTTATGGAGATGAATACCCGTATTCAGGTGGAGCATCCGGTTACAGAAGAAGTTATCAATTTTGACCTGATAAAAGAGCAGATAAAGGTAGCATCAGGCATACCTATTTCCGGGAAAAATTATATCCCTGAGATGCATGCCATAGAATGCCGCATTAATGCGGAAGACCCTTTTAATAACTTCAGGCCTTCACCCGGGCTTATCACCAACTTCCATTCTCCGGGCGGACATGGTGTTCGTGTGGATACTCACGTGTATGCAGGATATCACATTCCACCTAATTACGATTCAATGATCGCTAAACTAATCTGTGTAGCACAAACCAGGGAAGAGGCAATTTGTACGATGGAACGGTCACTTAGTGAATTTGTTATTGAAGGCGTAAAGACAACAATCCCATTCCATTTGAGATTGATGAAAGATGCTAACTTTCGTGCAGGAAACTTCACAACGAAATTTATGGACAGCTTTGACCTGTCTGAATAAGAAAAATTCAATGCTTTAAATTAAAAATAAGGCGTAGAAATTATTTATTCATACTAAATTGTTTAGTGGAATGTCACAAATGAATTGATAAGGATGAAATATACACCTGAATACCATTCTGAATTAAAATAGAATGGTATTTTTGTTTTCAAATTATGAGTAAGGAACGTACTGACCTGGTAAAGGCTATCAAAGAAAAGGGTAAGACCATTGAAGCCGAAATGTCTTTTTTTGATCATCTGGACGTCCTGCGCGGACACCTGATACGTGCTTCAATAGCCATAGTTACCTTCACTAT
>CAYHRC010000232.1:0-1772 GCA_964358565.1 uncultured Sphingobacterium sp.
CCATATGCTCTTCCTTGAAGTGAGGTGCCAAATCTTCCTTGCTCAGAGGATTGTCTGGCACTATTGTTTTTTGATAAAGCTAAGGTAATATCAACAGCGAATTTATCGCTAATATCATGATGGATATTACTGTTAAGAGAGTAGCGCTTGTAATCACTGTTTCTGATAATCCCCTGTTGTTCAAATATACCCCCAGTTAGTGAAAACTGTGTTTTTCTATCACCTCCACTAATACTTAATGTATGATTTTGTATTGGAGCTTCTCTGAAAACGACACTCTGCCAATCAGTACCATCACCCATTGCCGCGAATTCGCTCAATCTAGATGCTGAAAATATAGGAGCAAGTCCTCGAGCAGTTTGTATATAATTGAAATATTCTGCATACTCCAATGGATTCATCATCTCCATTTTTTTGATCAGTTGCTGAGATCCAAGACTGCTATCAAAGCTTACTCTAGTATCTCCTGCCTTTCCCTTTTTGGTGGTAATCAAAACAACACCATTCGATGCACGTGAACCATAAATAGCTACCGCTGAAGCATCTTTCAAAATTTCAATGCTTTCAATACTTGTATTATTTATACTCAATGCATCATTTACTGGAAATCCATCAATAACATAAAGAGGCTCATTATTACCTACAATTGAGTTTGTACCTCTAATCCGGATACTGATAGGAGCTCCTGGTGCACCATTGTTTGACTTAACCTGAACACCTGCAGCCCTTCCAGCTAAAGCTTGCATTACGTTTGCAGCAGGAACTGCATTGATGTCTTTACTTGTAACAGAAGAAACCGAACCGGTAAGATCTGATTTTTTAACAGTTCCATATCCAATTACGACAACCTCTTCCAATGATTTGGAGTCATCTTGTAAAGTAACATTGATTGAAGTTCTGCCACTCACAGCAACCTCTTCAGTTAAATAACCAATGTAAGTAAAGACCAAGGTTGAGTTTCCATTAGGAATACTTAAGGAATACTGACCATTTGCGTCGGTACTGGCACCGGAAGTTGATCCTTTAACCCTTACACTTACGCCTATCAAGGCTTTCCCCCCTTTATCTGTTACCTTACCGGTAACAACAATTTGCACTTCATTTAGAGTATTACCGACCTCTGCGAAGGAGATACTCGTAAATAACAGTGTGATAAAAATTTGACATAATGTGTACTTCATGATTTTACACCAGTCAAAATGATTTTGTAAATAAATTTTCATAATTCGCTTTTTTAAAAATGCGGTGATTAATTCTAACTGAATACATGAGCTACCAACAGTATTCAGATCAGGAGTATAATGTAACCCCGATCTGTGATTGGTTCCCTTTTAATATTTTATCATAATCAAAAATAACTTTCAGGTACAGTTTAATCCGATACTTCTGTTTACATTAATAATACTATTTTTCAGAAATCGTAATTCCATAATATCTGTCACGCGATTGTTATAGCCAACAATTGCTTTATCATAAAATGCACACTAGGAGCCTGTCGGATTTAGTTTGAAAAAATGTGAAAAAGAGGTAAAATATATACTATAGAGCCCTCTACATTTCGATATTTGAAGTTGAAAATGAATTTGCTGTTAATATTGAATTCTCAAGAATTTTATGTGTCAAGCCCGACAGGCTCCTAGGACATATTTACAAAGTGACCCGATAATAGTATATATCCGATCTTAAAGAATGACCTATCAGGAATATGGAGCTACAAATGTTCTTCACTTTGCAATAAAGGTTTTACCCGTGCAGCATTAAGAAAATAAACC
>CAYHRC010000232.1:1872-4991 GCA_964358565.1 uncultured Sphingobacterium sp.
ATGTTCTTCACTTTGCAATAAAGGTTTTACCCGTGCAGCATTAAGAAAATAAACCCCTGGAAAAGGATTTTCATATTCATGGATTTAGATGTGGCCGGTGGTGGTGAGTAATCCCGGATGATTGAAACTATAGCAGATGAAATCTATAACTACTCTTTTCTTTCTTCAGACAAAATGTAATCGAATTGGCTTGAATCAAAGTTAAATACCGCATTTTTTTAAAAAATTGGCAGTTATTCTTTGTACCCTTTCATCAACCCCGTGCGGGCGGCCGAAGTGTGAGTTAGGAGTAATGACACCAGGAGGTACGGCAAGTCCAAACGACCAGTAGATAGTTGCCGCATTGAATACCCAATTCCCTTTTGGCCCCGGATATACTGTTGCCGTATAATATGATTTTGCATCTGCAGTATTGATCGTTTCGCCTTCAGCCACTACCTCCAATCCGGGAATATCAGCAGGGTCTCCGTGATGCTCCCAGCCCACAAGTCCGGGAATTTTGTCTCCCTTGCGCATACCCGTACCCTCAAAGATCCAGTGATCCGGCTTGCTGACAATCCAATCTGCAGACCCATTGAAAGGATACATTGTCCGGGCTCCGATCAGCGTGTTTTCGTTGGGCCAATCCTTCCGCGCAAAGGGGCCCATAATTCCAAGCGCCTCTTCAGTTTTACTCACTCCGCCAAAGCGCCCGATACGAAAAACTGTGCGGTTGGGGTGCTCTTTATCATCCGTTCTTGCCTGCAGACGATCTCCGCCCGCCAGATCCAGCCCTGATGATTTATTAAGCTTTCCAGGATCCATTTTTACACCGGGCTGCAGATCAATGACCCACATAAGCGAATTACCTGATAAAAATGCTGCATTCAGACCTCTGTCAACTGCATTTTTAACATTTTCGAACATAGGAAGTGTCCAGTATTCATCATGACCAACTGAGAGGAAGCATTTGACCCGGTCAAGCCCGGATGGATCTGAGTGGGTATCGATGTTTGAACAATAAGTAACGTCATAACCATGTTGTTCCAGCCAGAAACAAAGCGGAAATTCCCACAACAGGAATTCACCGGAGCCCTGGGACAGCGGTTGATCCACTACCTGAGGATATTTTGCATAGGGACGGTCGAAACTTGACCAGGTTCTGCCGCTATGTGGTTGAATCGGGAGATCACTATCATAAAGTGAGAATGTATCCGGCCATTTATTGTAAGCCTGCCATGTCGTATCGCTGGTTTGAAACATAACATCAGCCTTCCTGTCATCACGAACTATGAAAATAATATAACTCTCATAGCGGTGATCAGAGCAGGAGAGTTTCCCCAGATAAACACCACTAATCCAGTCATCAGGCACCTTAAAAGCTGTCGCACGGTCCCAATCACACTCACGCAGGCGGTGCTCAGCGATCGGTGGTACAACCTGAGGACGCACAGGGAATGGCCCTAATCTTTTCATGAAGCGTCCACCCTTTCCACCATAGTAACCCATCCGGTAGAGATCAATAACAACATCCGTATCAGCCGAGGTACTTAAAAAAATATCCATTGGCTCGCCGGGACGAAGACTCATTTTCGAGCAATATCCTTCGATCTTTTTGGAACGTAATGGTTCTGATTTGACAAAGGTGAGCTGCCAATCGGTGGTACCTGGCTTTTTATTCTCAGCCACGATCAATCCTCTTTTTTCCGAGCTAACATTCGAAAAGCTAGACAAAGGCAATAGAGCTGCCGCTAATCCTGCTTGTGCAGCCCCTTTCAGCACCTCTCTTCGGGTTATCTGATTTTTTAATTTTTTCATTCCCTAAGTTTTATAAACTTATAGTTGAGAAAACCTTCAACATATACCTTGTTTAGTATTTTGGATCCTTCTTCACCCTCATAGTGATTTAAACCATCTTAAAAATTCAACCGGCTAATAATTCTAAAACTAAATTCTTATTACGAACCCGCTTTAAGTAGGCAATTAATTTTGCCATATCTTCTCTGGTCATGCTTTGTTCCAACCCATCCGGCATGAGCGAAAGTCCGGAATTGCTAAGTGTAGCAATATTCCTCCGAAGTATCGGCTCATCCGTTCCGAAGGTTGTACGCAGGGTTAGACTATTTTCAGTTTCTGACACAAGCCAGCCTGAAAACGAACGACCGTCATTAGTTTTAATTGAAATAGCCTGATAGGCAGGTAAAACTTCATAATTCGGAACCAGGATATGAAGTAATAATGCTTCGGCAGGCTGGTTCTTCACGCCGGTTAAATCCGGACCAACCTTACCACCCTCACCCAAATAAGTATGACAAGCCGAACATGACTTCTGAAAAACTGTTTTTCCCAATTTTGCATCAGCAGACACATTTAGAATTTTGCGATATTCCTGATATACCTTCATCCGGTTTCCACCTTCCAATTCTTTGAACAGAAGCTTTGCCCGATCACTAACCATTGGATTTTTATCTGTCATCAAACGTACCCGATCTCCTGAAGAAATTTCCGCACCGGTAATAGTACCTTTCTCTATAGAAGTAAACAATTCATTGATGAAGGCCGGCTTAGATACCAATGCTGCAATGACGGCCGATTTTATCCTTGGGGTATAGCTTGACCATGCTTTCTTTTCTGTCAGCAAAATTGCCCCGCGAGGATCATTCAGACGTGTAAGGGCTGAAACTGCCGCGAGAAGCAATTCCGGCGGAGTAGTAGGTGCAAGCATTTTTTGCAGAGACGTATGGGCTCGTTCATAATTTGTAAACCCAAGGAGGGAAGTTGCGAGAATACGGACACGGATATTCTCAGCTTGATTATCAGCAAGGTTTATCACCTTGCCAATAAAACTATCCAAAGATGCAAGATTTGCACTCGAAGTGCTGGTTCCCTGAATTGCATGTAACAAACCTTTTGGGGAAGTTCCAAACTCATTTATTCGTCCCGTTATACCTTCTGCTAAACCGAGTATAGTAGAAACCCGCCATTCATACTCGCCATTCGATGAAAGCACATCCTGTAAGAGAACACGGCTATCAGCAACAGAGGCTCCATTACCATATAAACGACCCAGATCCTGCATCACTGCTGCAAAAGCCGGAGGGTTTGTATTACTCTGGGTACGCAAAGCAGTTAGGAAAGCC
>CAYHRC010000233.1:0-4989 GCA_964358565.1 uncultured Sphingobacterium sp.
GCTGTTATTTAAGTGTCTTTATTGTAGGAATCCCTCCTGCGGTATTGGCCCAGAGTACGCAAAGTTACGGAAAACGATCGAATACTATACAAACTGCAGCTCCTTTTTTATTGATAGCGCCGGATGCTAGATCTGGTGCTATGGGCGATGTAGGCGTGGCAATTTCTCACGATGCAAACTCGGGTCATTGGAATCCCGCCAAACTTGCATTTATGGAAAAGCCAACCGGCCTGTCAGTTTCATATACTCCCTGGTTAAGAAACCTGGTTCCTGATGTGGATCTTGGTTATTTAACCATTTATCATCGCCTTGATGAAAGAAATATGATCGGAGGATCGCTGCGCTATTTTTCTTACGGGTCAATCCAGCTTACTGACAATAGCCAGAATGATATTGGCGTATACAGTCCGAATGAGTTTTCGATTGATGGCACCTTTTCGCGTAAATATGGTGAGAATTTCTCCCTCGGGACTGCTGTGCGGTATATCAGATCCAGCCTGAGTAATGGTCAGTTCAACGGACAGGATATCAAACCTGCAACGGCACTGGCAGCAGATGCATCGGCATATTTCAAAAAAGGTACAATAATGTTTGGCAAAGACACAGAGCTGGCCTTAGGTCTTAACATTTCTAATATTGGTACAAAAATGAACTATTCAGATGGCAGTGTAAAGTCGTTCCTGCCTACCAATCTGAAACTTGGGGGTGCCTCTACATTTAATATTGACGATCTGAATACATTTATGGTAGCTTTGGATCTGAATAAGTTACTGGTTCCAACAAACCCGATTCGCGATCAGGATGGAAAAATAGTCCGCGGCAAGGATCCTGACCGCTCGGTTCCTTCCGGTATTTTCGGATCATTCGGTGATGCTCCTGGTGGATTTTCAGAAGAGTTTAATGAGATCAGTTACTCATTTGGCACAGAATATTGGTATAATAAGCAATTTGCTGTTCGCTCAGGATACTTTTATGAAGCACCCACAAAGGGCGACAGGCGCTACTTTACAATAGGGACAGGCTTAAAATACAATGTATTTAATCTTGATTTTGCATATCTCCTTGCAAATCAGCAAACAAGTCCTTTAGCCCAAACGCTGCGCTTTTCACTTGTATTTAATTTCGAAAAATAATTTTAATGAAGATTAGGGTAGGTTTTGGGTTCGATGTACACCAGTTAGTTGAAAAGCATCCATTTATTTTAGGCGGAGTTAAATTAGATCATCATTCAGGAGCATTTGGTCATTCAGATGCTGATGTATTGGTACACGCGATATGCGATGCTTTATTGGGAGCAGCCAACTTGCGTGATATAGGGTATCACTTTTCCAATACGGATGAACGCTGGAAAGGTATCAGCAGCTTGATTTTGTTAAAGGAATGCGTTGCTCTTTTAAAAGGAAAGGGCTGGATTATAGGCAATATTGACGCAATGTTATGCCTGGAAGCACCTAAAATTAATCCGCATATACGTCAAATGAAGCTTAATATTTCCTCTGCGGCAGGCATAAGTAATGAAGATATTTCCATTAAGGCAACTACGAATGAGACTATGGGTTTTATTGGAAGGCAGGAAGGACTGGTGGCATATGCGGTATGCCTGATTGAAAAGCCCCGCCGATAATTTTTTAGTGTTTCGGGGCCGGAGCTTTGATATTGGAAAAATCTGCTGTGCATTTACCACAATTACTTGCACAGCCCTTCTTACTGGTAAGGCTTTTATAAATCATCCGGCCGAGGTAAATCATCGCCAGAAGGAATAAAAGAAGAACAACTACTAATTGTGCATCCATACAACAAAATTAAACAAAGCAATTCCAAATTTTGTCTGTTGAAGGTAATTTCCGCAAGCCCAACCTCAAAGCCCCCGATGATTTTTCTCCCTTCAGGCTATATGAAACGCATTAACACGAATTAATCAAAGACAGATTTCACTCAATACCTGCAAGTTCATGAACCGAAATCTGTTAATTCTCCTTAATTAACCTTACCTTTGCAAAAAATTTAGTTTATTTTTTTAATGCAAAATATAAGGAATATAGCGATCATCGCTCACGTTGACCACGGTAAAACTACATTGGTTGATAAAATTTTACACCAAACCAATTTGTTTCGTGATAACCAGGAAACGGGCGATCTGATACTGGATAGCAACGATCTTGAACGAGAACGTGGTATTACCATTGTTTCTAAGAATGTTTCCGTTAACTATAAAGGGGTTAAGATAAATATTATTGATACTCCCGGTCACGCCGATTTCGGTGGTGAAGTAGAGCGGGTATTGAAAATGGCCGACGGAGTGGTTCTCCTTGTCGATGCGTTTGAAGGCGCCATGCCTCAAACCCGTTTTGTAACACAGAAAGCACTTTCATTAGGATTGAAGCCTGTTGTTATCGTAAACAAGGTCGACAAAGAAAACTGCCGCCCTGAAGAAGTATATGAATCCATTTTTGAATTGTTCTACAACCTTGAAGCTACAGAAGATCAGTTGGATTTTCCTGTTTTATATGGTTCTTCAAAGCAGGGATGGATGAGTACAGATTGGAAAGCGCAGACAGAAGACATCACACCTCTGCTGGATACAATTCTGGAACATATTCCACCTGCACCAAGTCTTGAAGGTACCCTTCAAATGCAGATTACTTCATTGGACTATTCATCTTTCGTTGGCCGTATCGCAATTGGCCGTGTAGCAAGAGGAGTGATCAAAGAAAATCAACCGGTTTCCCTTGTTAAACGTGACGGAAAGATCCAAAAATCCCGTATAAAGGAATTATATACATTCGAAGGCCTTGGTAAGGTAAGAGTACAGGAAGTTTCTTCCGGAGATATATGTGCTGTTGTAGGTATTGAGGGTTTTGATATTGGCGATACCATTGCTGATTTTGACAAACCTGAACAGCTTGCGGTTATAAAGATCGATGAGCCGACAATGAACATGCTCTTCACCATCAATAATTCACCGATGTTTGGTAAGGAAGGTAAATTTGTAACATCTCAGCGTTTACGCGAACGCTTATACAAGGAGATGGAGAAAAATCTGGCCTTAAAAGTTCTTGAAACCGATTCGCCTGATTCATACCTGGTATATGGTCGTGGTATTCTCCATTTGTCAGTTCTGATCGAGACAATGCGCCGTGAAGGATATGAATTACAGGTAGGACAACCACAGGTTATCGTAAAAGAAATTGACGGGGTTAAGTGTGAACCGATCGAAACATTGATCGTTGATGTACCTGCAGAAGTTTCCGGTAAAGTAATTGAGCTGGTAACCCAGCGTAAAGGTGAGTTGCTGGTTATGGAGCCTAAAGGCGATCTTCAGCATCTTGAATTTGAGATCCCGGCACGTGGTATCATTGGTTTGCGTAATAACGTACTGACTGCTACAGCGGGTGAAGCTATTATGGCGCATCGCTTTAAAGCTTATGAGCCATGGAAGGGTAATATTCCGGGTCGCTTGAACGGTGTTCTTGTTTCTATGGAAAAAGGGTCGACCACAGCATATTCAATTGATAAACTACAGGATCGCGGCCGTTTCTTCGTTGAGCCTGGTGTAGAAGTTTATGAAGGTCAGATCATGGGTGAGCATATCCGGGATAATGACCTGGTTGTAAACGTGGTTAAAGGAAAACCATTAACAAACATGCGCGCATCAGGTACTGATGATAATACTCGTATTGCAACTGCAATTAAGTTTTCTCTTGAGGAAGCTATGGAATATATTCAGGCAGATGAGTATATTGAAATTACTCCTAAAAGCATGCGTTTACGTAAGATCTATCTGACTGAAAATGAACGCAAGATTAATGCTAAAAAGTTCGTAAATCAATAAGCATAAGGTGTTTTCACCTGAAAAATAATAGAATAAAGGCTCAGCACATACTGAGCCTTTATTTTTATATTTGTTTTAATGAAGTTTCCAGCCGTCCCCGGTTTTGACCAGCAAGCCTTTAATAAATACCTGAAAAACACCGGATGGCTGTTCCTTGCCCGAGTTGGAAGTCTGGCAATTAAGATACTCGCTGGTATTGCCGTTGCAAATTATCTTGGAAAAACACAGAATGGATTGCTTAATTATCCCCTTGTTTTTGTCACCTTTTTTATAGCTGCTGCTGCACTTGGTCTCGATGGCTTTATTACCCGCGAGCTTTTGGCTGCTCCGGATAAAAAAAATAAACTCCTGGGTACTGCCTTTCGCATGCGTATTCTGGCGGGACTGGCCATTATACCACTTGCATATTTCTCCTATATCCTGTTAAAAGGACGGGATGGAGGTATTCCGCTTTCTTATATTTTGATTGCCTCCTGTATTGGTCTCGCGCAGTCACTAAATATAATTGACAGCTATTTCCAGTCTAAAGTTCAAGGTAAATATGTTATGATCGTGCAGGTTGCAGGGAACCTTCTTTCTGCAGGCATTAAACTTGTATTGATCTTCCTGAATGCACCATTATCCTGGTTCATATGGACTTTGTTAGGTGACGCAGCCCTGCTGGGCTTAGGATATCTTTTCGTATACCGTTTAAAAGGCGGTGAACTCTCTGAATGGAAGTACGATGGATCACTTGCAAAATATTTGTTAAAGCATTCCTGGCCTCTTGCCTTCTCAGCCATACTCGTTACTGTCTATATGAAGATAGGTCAACTGATGGTTGAAAGCTTCCTGGGTGTTGATGCGCTGGGAATCTATTCCACCGTGGTGAACTGGAGTGAAAGCTGGTATTTTATTCCCGTTGCCATTGTCACTTCTGTGTTCCCTGCAATAATGAATGCGCGTCGGGACGATCCCGTACGTTATCAGAAAAGATTGCAGGATATGTACGATCTGATGGTTATAATAAGCATTAGCATCGCCTTGTTCATGACCTTTGCCTCTCAATATATTTATATGTATTTTTACGACCCTGAATTTGGTGAAGGAGCAAAAATCCTCTCTATTCACATCTGGGCAGGTATTTTTGTCTTTCTTGGCAGCGCAAGCGGACAATA
>CAYHRC010000234.1:0-4987 GCA_964358565.1 uncultured Sphingobacterium sp.
AACTGTAAATACTACAGTCTATCCAACAGCCGGAGAACCTTTTAAGATCAATAAATCAAAGATACGGGGTGAGGTCTCTGAGGGAATGATTTGTGCTGAAGATGAGATCGGCCTGGGTCATAATCATGAGGGAATTATGGTCCTTGATGCTTCTGCAAAAGTAGGATCAGAGGCAAAAGATTATTTTAACCTGCAGGATGATTACGTGTACGAGATCGGTCTGACTCCAAACAGGGCAGATGCTGCTTCTCATTTGGGAGTAGCACGGGATCTTGCGGCTTATTTATCACTGCAGGTAACTATGCCTGACCTTTCGGAATTTAAGTTTGGCGGAGAGGATCTCACCATTCCTGTAATCGTTGAAGATCAGCAGGCCTGTCCGCGGTACTCCTCCTTAACCATAAGTGGGGTCAGTATCAAAGAATCGCCTGACTGGCTTAAGGATAAGCTGAATGCCATTGGCATCCGTCCGATAAATAATGTGGTGGATGTCAGCAATTATGTGCTCCATGAACTTGGCCAGCCTTTGCATGCTTTTGATGCGGATGCGATAAGCGGAAATCAGGTGATTGTAAAGAAATGTGCTGATGGAACTTTATTCACCACTTTAGATGAAGTTGACAGAAAATTATCCGCTGATGATCTTATGATCTGCAACGCTGAGGGCCCCATGTGTATCGCAGGGGTTTTTGGAGGGATCAGCTCAGGAATTAAGGCGTCAACTACTAAGATATTTTTAGAAAGCGCGTGGTTTAATGCGGTATCAATACGCAAGACTTCAAAACGTCATGGTCTCAAAACTGATGCATCATTCCGTTTTGAGAGGGGAACAGATCCGGATATCACTGTTATTGCACTAAAAAGAGCAGCAATTCTAATTCAGGAGCTGGCCGGAGGTTATATATCTTCCGGGATCTCTGATATTTATCCGGTACCTGCTAAACATTTTGAAGTTCATATTTCATTTAAAAATGTGGATCGCCTGATCGGAAAAATCATCTCACCGGATGAGATCCGGTCTACGCTGGAAGGCCTGGGCATCACGGTTTTTTCTGAGAATGCAGAAGGTATGGAACTTAGGGTTCCGCCATATAAAGTGGATGTGACACGTGAAGTTGATATTATTGAAGAGATACTGCGTATCCATGGATATGATAATGTGGAAATCCCCGCACAGATCCGGGCTTCACTCAGTCATACGGTTAAACCGGATAAGGAAGTGCTTCAAAACCAGATTGCCGATCTCTTGTCAGGAAATGGATTTTTAGAGATCCTCACTAATTCTTTAACCAAACTGAGCTATTCCTCACAGCCTGAGCAGGCCGTAAGGATATTAAACCCTTTAAGCAGTGATCTGGATGTGATGAGGCAGAGCCTGCTTTATACCGGATTAGAAGCAGTAGCTTATAACCAGAACCGCAGGAGTTTAGATCTCAAATTTTACGAATTTGGCAGGATTTACAGCCTCAATGCGGATGGATATAAAGAAAATCAGCGTTTAGCTGTATTTATTACCGGTGCAAAACAAGCAGAAAACTGGAATTCGAAAACTTCAAAGGCCGATTTTTATAATTTAAAATCAGCTGTTGATCTGATCATTAACCGGATGAATATCAAGGGCCTTATATCGTCTGAAACCAAAAGTGCCGATCTGTCTGCAGGTATATCATACCTTAAGGGTGAAAAAGTGCTTGTTGAATTTGGAATGGTTTCTAAAGCAGCATTAAAGAAACTTGATATTTCAAACGATGTCTTCTATGCAGATTTTGACTGGGATCTGATGCTGCGCTCAGTGAGGAACAATAAAATTTCCTACAGAGAGGTCTCTAAATTCCCATCCGTAAGGCGGGATCTTTCAATGCTGCTGAATAAAGATGTATCATTTGAACAACTGAGACAGATCGCTCAAAAAACCGAGAAAAGCCTGTTGAAAGAAGTGAATGTTTTTGATGTTTACCTTGGCGATAAGCTTCCGGAGGGCAAAAAATCATATGCACTGAGCTTTGTCTTACAGGATGAAGAGAAAACTTTGACAGATAAGCAGATTGACGCCATCATGCAAAAATTAATTCTTAATTTCGAGAAGCAGGCCGGGGCGGAGATAAGAAAGTAATACGTTTTACGTAATACGTATTACGTTTTACGATTACTTAATATTGGAATTTGAATTTTCAGAAGGCACAACCAAAACGTATAACCTACAACGTAAAACGTATAACTCAAGATGACAGTCGCAGATCAGCTAAGTAAAGTAGTAGATAAAACAAGCAGGCTTATAGACTTGTGTACGGCCTTGCAGGAAGAAAGCGATCTTCTTAAACTGGAAAATGACTCATTAAAACAGACTATTCAAACCAGTACAGGCAGAAATAAGGATCTTGAAGAAAAGGTGCGTGTGCTTACATTAGCCCGTTCATTGGAGGGTATGCCTGCAACAGAATTGGGACTGAATGAAAAAACTCTTGACATAAAGCAAAAAATTACCGAATTTGTAGGCGAAATAGATAAGTGCATTGTATTGCTGAAAAAGTAATACTTAGTGAATCAAGCTCAAATGGGAGAAATCTCCATAAAAATAAATATTGCTGACAGGGTTTATCCGTTGAAGGTAAACGTTGAAGAAGAGGAAGTTATACGAAGGGCAGCTAAAGTAATAAATGACCGCATAAAAGAATATCAGGATAACTATGCGGTCAGGGATAAGCAGGATCTGCTATCGATGTGTGTATTGCATTATGCAACAGCTACGTTAAAAGCTGAAAGAAAAGAGATGCATGAAGACACAGATGTAGCAGAAAAGGTTTATCAGCTGGACCAGCTGTTGACAGATTTTTTTTCAAAGTAGTATTGTTCTTTACATTTCAGAGCATTAAAGGTTTAACCGCAGTTAAATTTTTAAGTTTCACTATTTAAAGCTTAACGCTTCAATATCAAAAGAGTTACAAAAGATCATTTGCATGCACCTGATCATATAAACACTCTAATCGTAATGAATGAAGCTTTTACAATACATGAAACTTAGAATCTAGTTGCGGTTTTTTTTTTACTTAAAATAATTATGGAAATAATACAGATAGTACTTTACGTTTTATTGGGATTAGCTGCAGGGATTGTGATCGGCAGGTTCCTGCTGCGTAAACTACTCCGGAATCAGGAAATAGGTGCTCAGAACAAAGCAAAAAAAATCCTGAAGGATGCTGAATCCAGTGCAGAGATCTTAAAAAAAGATAAGCTCCTGGAAGCAAAGGAGAAGTTTTTACAAATGAAAACGGATCATGAACAGGAGATCAATAATAAAAATAATGCGATCAACCAGAGGGAGAATTCTGTTAAGCAAAAAGAACAGTCGATAAATCAAAAGCTGGAAAATCTTAACCGGAAGGAAAATGAACTCGATGGAGTTAAAAGCAACCTGGAGAAGCAGGTTGAAATAGCTCTTAAAAAGCAGGAAGATGTTGACGTGCTAAAAAACCAGCATATCCAGCAATTGGAAGCTATTGCGGGATTGTCGGCAGAGGATGCGAAGAATCAATTGATCGATTCATTACGGGAAGAAGCTCGCACCCAGGCCATGATCCAGATCAAGGATATTGTGGATGAGGCAAAACTTACGGCAAGTAAGGAAGCCAAAAAAGTGGTTATTCAGACGATTCAGCGTACTGCAACCGAAAGTGCCATCGAAAATACCGTATCTATTTTCAATATTGAAAATGATGAGATTAAAGGTAGGGTGATAGGCCGTGAAGGTCGTAATATACGTGCCCTGGAAGCAGCTACTGGCATTGAGATCATTGTTGATGACACACCCGAGGCGATTATTCTTTCCGGTTTTGATCCGGTAAGACGGGAAATTGCGCGTTTAGCCTTACACCGTCTGGTAACGGATGGCCGTATTCATCCCGCAAGGATTGAAGAGGTAGTTGCCAAGACAAAGAAGCAGATCGAGGATGAGATCGTGGAAATTGGTGAGCGTACTGTTATAGACCTTGGTATCCATGGGCTGCACCCTGAACTGATCAGGATGGTTGGAAGAATGCGTTACCGTTCATCTTACGGGCAAAACCTTTTACAACACTCACGTGAGGTGGCCAATTTCTGTGCTACTATGGCTGCGGAATTAGGCCTGAATGTTAAAATGGCTAAACGTGCCGGATTGCTCCACGATATTGGCAAGGTGCCTGATGACAATCCTGAATTGCCACATGCAATTTTAGGAATGCAGCTGGCTGAAAAGTATAAAGAACATCCTGAGGTTTGTAATGCCATTGGCGCTCACCATGATGAAGTTGAGATGACTTCCATGATATCTCCGATTATTCAGGCATGTGACGCTATATCCGGCGCCAGGCCGGGAGCAAGGCGTGAGGTAGTTGAAAGCTATATCCGACGTTTGAAAGAACTGGAGGCTCTTGCATTATCTTATCCGGGAGTTGAAAAAACTTTCGCGATACAAGCGGGCAGAGAACTAAGAGTGGTTGTTGAAAGTGAAAGGATAAGTGATGCTGCCGCCGAGATTTTGGCTGCTGATATTTCAAATCGTATTCAAACTGAAATGACATATCCGGGGCAGATCAAAGTTACTGTGATCAGGGAGACAAGATCGGTTTCTTACGCCAAGTAGTACTTAAATATCTTTGGGATTACATTATGCCAGGCTGAAAGGTCTGGCATATTTGCTTATCAGCAAATGCCTGAAGCTTTCAATTGCTAAATTCTTAATATATTTAATTATACATATTCTGGCTTTATAATAACTCCTTTTTTTGGTTTTCATCAGGGCCATATTGTACTTTAATTGGTGAATTCTAATTCTAATTGTTGTATTGAGACTGTAATACTTAATTTTATTCCTCCTCAAAATCAAAAATAGATTTCCCTCGCTCATCTTTTTTCTGTTTATATTAAAAATACTGTTATTCATATTGTTGTTGAATCGACTTTTAAGGGTCGATATCTATTTATATATTCTATTGTTCTTGTTGACTAT
>CAYHRC010000235.1:0-4959 GCA_964358565.1 uncultured Sphingobacterium sp.
ACCTGCAGCAAATCTTATCAAAAGTAATGTTTTGGAGCAAAAAGGCTTTACTTCTTCCGGCCAGCAGGCTTATAAAGGCAGGGAATTCCTGTCCAGCCTTTATGAACTTTTTCGTCCCGTAAGTTTATATAACGGTCCGGACGGGGCTCTCTATGTAGTAGATATGTACCGCGGGATCATTCAGCATAAATCATTTTTAACTGATTATCTGAAAAGCGAAATTCTTAAAAGGAACCTCAGTCAACCGGTAAATTGCGGTCGTATTTATAAGATTATACCTAAAAATAAGTCAGTAGAGTCCTTTACCATGCCTCAGGAGCCAGTAAAACTTGTAGAAATGCTGGCACATCCTAATGGCTGGGTTCGTGATAAGGCGCAACAAATGCTGATAGATGGTAAATACATCAGGGTAGTTCCTCAGTTGCGTGAACTGCTAAAGTCGAACCAGAATAAGCTGACCAGGATACATGCTTTATGGACCCTGGAAGGGCTTGGTAGCTTAGAAGCCGGAGATGTATTAAGCCTGTTAGACGACCAGGACCTAAATGTCAGGGCACAGGCTCTGGCCGTAATGCCATCGGTTGTGAACAGCAGTTCTTATATGCATTTTATACCGGCATTGCAGAAACTAGCCAGGCAGACTGATACGCTTACAGCTCCTTATCTGGCGTTTCAGATCCGAGCTATTCAGCCATTTGATCAGCGTTCAGCGGATAATTTACTATTGGATCTTTTGAATAAATACCCAGGCAATGCATATGTAACTGATGCCATAATCAGTAACCTGAAAGGCAGGGAATCCATCTTTTATAAACAGGCTATCTCTCTTAAAACCGATACAAATCAGTTAGCTTTTACCCGGCTGAAAAGTGTTATTGCGGATATCAAAAGCAATGAGAATAATAAAGATGCAAATTTGCTCAGAAAGCAATTTCCAAGAGGTGCAAGTTTGTTCAGATCTACTTGCCTGCCCTGTCATGGGGCAGACGGAAATGGAATTCCATCACTTGCTCCTCCTCTTAACCGATCAGAATGGGTAAAAGGAGATAAGGATAAGCTTATTGCAATTGTATTACATGGTTTAACCGGGCCGGTAATGGTAAATAACAAACTTTATAAATCACCTGAAATAAATGGTGATATGCCCGGAATAGGTAGTAATAAAGATATTGTGGATGAGGACATTGCGCAATTATTAAGTTTTATCAGGAAATCATGGAATAATGATGCTGAACAATTAAGCCGTGAGGATGTAATCAAGATCCGTAAAAAGTTCGCTGATCGTCAGACTTCCTTTACAGCCAGTGAATTGGAAAAATGGTAAATCCCACAGCATGATGCCTTATTTAAACGCTTCTTGAAAATTTATTTTTATAATTCGTTTACGTACCCGAATTTTTATCTTTAATATTAGGTAAAGAAAGACATCCGAAAGACAGTCGCCGACATGTCTGATGCGAAGGGAATACATAACCACAAATAAACAATGAAGAAATTGGTAGTCAATGATGATCCTATCGAGCTCAATGAAGGGAAGCATCTGAACAGGCGTAATGCGATTAAGGCCTTTAGTTATGCCAGCCTTGCAACCTTGTCTGCAACAGCAGACTCTGCTTTTTCGGCAACCAGAACGAGTGCTCCGGCCAGGAAAATGATATATAATATTTATGGCACTGTAGCTGAGATGAAACAGGATACGTCTCTAAAAGAGGGGACGCTGGTTAGGACTGTAGGATATTATACTGCAGGGGATGGGGGTGATGCAGAATTTATTATAAAAAAAGACAAGTCGGAGCAGGAAATTGGCATTGTAAGTCTTGCAAATCAAAGTTACGCCTCATTAATAAATGTCTCAAGTATCAATTACCGGATGTTTGGTGCGGTGGGAGACGGGCAGAATGATGATGGTGTCCAGATAAAAATAGCCCATGCATATGCTAACAGCAAGGATCTTCCGGTTATCAATCATCATGGTGAATACTGGATCAAACAGACCAATGGCATTGAAATAATGACTAATGTGCAATGGGGCAGCACAGTTTTTCATATAGATGAAAAGTTTAATACAAGTTCTGATAACAGATTTATTGTATCTGAAAAGGAGAAACCTGTAACCCTTGAATTTGATGAGGCTACCAAAGCTAAAATTCTGTCTCAGGTTAAACCAGGCGTTACAATAATTCCCGAATTTGCCCCATATAAAAATTCATTGATCGTGCTTACGGATACCAATGACAGGATCGGTGTAAGAAGCGGAGCAGTCTATAATGGCCGTTCTACAAAGCCACGTGAAGAATTTTTTTTTATTGAGGAGCATGGTCGCATTTTGGGCGATGTTGCGTGGAGTTTTAAAGATTTCACAAAAATTGTCGCTTATCCGGGCAGTCACAGTTACCTGATAATAGAAGGAGGAACATTTTATTTTTCAGGGGAAAGTACCAATGCAGGCGGATCAGGTTACGTTCATATAGGTTTCACTATAAATCGCAGCCGTACGGTAATCCGAAATCAGTGGGTAGGATTGGAAAAGGGCAAGTCTGATGTGGCTATGGCGCCAAGGAGAGGTTTTTATTTATTCTCATATGTATATGATATACTGCTTGAAAATGTAAGCCTTATTCCATGGGAAAAGGATCGTCCGGGTAAAGATAAAGACGTACCGAATGGTACTTATGGCATAGGAGGCAACTATGCCCTAAATGCAACTTTCAGGAATGTAACTGCAGAAGGAAGCCCTATACACTGGGGTGTTTTTGGCACGAACCTTTTCAAGAATTTCCGTGTTGAACAATGTGTACTGAACCGTATTGATGTTCATTTTTATTGCTGGAACCTGTATATTAAAGATTCAAAAGTTGGTACAAATGGAATCACCATTACCGGTGGAGGAGACCTGTTCATTGAAAATACTACCTGCCGGAGCAATAGTTTTGTAAGTTTCAGAAGGGATTACGGTGCAAAATGGGATGGTGATATCCGGATCAGAAATTGCAGGCATGCCCCTACGGGCAGAGGAGAAACTGCCCTGTTGTCTATGGCTGCTGATGATATAGATTATAAATATCCAATTGGGTACGGCCGTACAATTAAGGTTGAAGATATGGTTGTTGATTTCAGCACTGTCCCCGATTCAAAAGGCATTTCCTGGCTGATGAGACTGTCTCCATTTTCCCGGGCTTCTCATGGAGAAAGGGTTTTCTTTCCTTCACACATGGAATTCAGGAATATTGTGGTTGAGGGTAGGGAACAGGGGATGCGTTTGCTGCAGATCCCTGATCCGCAAACATTTAAATTGCCCAAAGCAGGAAGCTATGATGGAATACAACTAAGGCCTAATTGCAAAATGATATTTGAAGATATTCATCTGGAGAAATTGGAGGCGCAGGATCCTCATTCGGATCAGGATGTCCATCTTCATATTAAAAATAATTCCGCAAGTGTTTATCAGGATAAGTATGCACTTTATCCGGAGATCAGGATATCACGCTGCAATGAATTTGCCGGCCATATTGGGGGAAATATAGCTGATCTATCGATAGAGCAATGTAAGGTGGTGCGTTTAACGGGCAGTAACACAGGACTGATGCCGGGAACTTTCAATTTCAATAACTGCAAATTTGAGCCTGCTGTTAAAAGTAATGATAGTAAGCTGTTCTACTTTTTAGGAACTGAATTAGGTACAAGTTTTATTAACTGTATTATATATGCACCTTCGGTAGATAATGTGTCCAGACCAGATTTAACTGATAAAATTGATTTTGTTCAGTTAAATAAAGCAGTCCGTTATAATCATATCAACACCCGTTTAGGAAAGGATATTCTTAATTACTGTAAAAGCACCGGAATTAAGCTGAATTCGAACTTTATTGACATGCTTAAAGCTCATCATGAACTTGAATCTGATTTTGTATAAAAATTACACCAACTCTTCTCAATGATTGTGTCTGATTTTAACTATTAGCCTAAATTCTGCTAAAAATGAATAAAATTGATCTTTCAACCGGTGATGCAGGAAAATCGAAACGTCTGGTTTCTGTCGATGCATTGCGCGGTTTTGACATGCTGCTGATCTCGGGTGGTGGTACGTTTCTGGTTTTGATGGAAGGTAAAACTAACCTGTTATGGGTAGACTCCCTGGCCAGGCAAATGGAACATCCGGCATGGATAGGCTTTACTTTTTACGACTTCATTTTCCCTCTTTTCCTTTTTATTTCAGGCGTATCTATTCCATTTTCGTTGAATAAGGAATTAAGCCGTGGCAAGAGTAAAACTGAACTTTACCGGAAAGCTTTTTGGCGAATGCTGATCCTGATTGGTCTTGGTATTATTGATAAAAATGTACCCTTCCCGTATTTTGAACCTTCTCAAATTCGCGTAGCGAGTATACTCGGGCGGATAGGTATTGCAGGATTCATTACTACAGTCCTCTACTTAAATTTTTCCTGGAAGGCCTTGCTCGCCTGGATTGCAGGGATTTTACTTGCCTATTATGCGATCATATTTTTAGTTCCTGTGCCAGGATATGGAGCGGGCAATCTAACTTTCGAAGGTAATCTTGTTGGCTGGATAGACCGGCACTTCCTTCCGGGACGCTTATTGCAAAAAACCTATGATGAACTGGGCTTACTAACTCAATTTCCTGCACTTTGCCTGACAGTTTTAGGCTCACTGGCCGGGGATGTACTGCGTTCGCGTCAGAAAGATGGCAAAAAGCTTCAGATTCTTTCATTAGCCGGGATTGTATGTATTGCTTTAGGTTTATTGTGGAGCCTTCATTTTCCAATAAGCAAACGCTTTTGGACAAGTTCTTTCGTTTTGTTAACCGGCGGTATGGCTTTTTTATTCCTTGCTTTTTTCTACTGGATCATAGATGTATTGAAGTATCAGAAATGGGCTTTCTTTTTCCAGGTTATAGGAAGGAATTCTCTTACTATTTATCTGGCTTACCGTTTTATTGAC
>CAYHRC010000236.1:0-4951 GCA_964358565.1 uncultured Sphingobacterium sp.
AAAGGGAATCTCCTGATGGCCCATGGAATAGTCGACGTAAATGTCCACTTTCAGGATATAGTACGATTATCCCAGCGCCTCATTGAGTTGAAAAAGGAAAACTGGGAGCTTGCAGTTTATCCGGTGGAGAGTCATGGCTTTATTGAGCCATCCAGCTGGACAGATGAATACAAACGGGTGTTAAAATTATTTGAAACAACGCTTAAAAGGTAATCAGATGGAAGCCCGGCTATACCGGGTCTTAAAAATTGAAAAATGTTGAATTAAAAAATGTTGAAAACTTATTTGAGATAAATAATGAAAAATTGTAATTTTAGAAAATAAAGGTTAATCAGCCTTAAAGTCATTTATTCTACGTATAGTTAAACGCATTTCAGACATGCAGCGATTGTACTCTGGAAGGCGGATGAAAACTTTAAGGATTTACAAATTGTAATTTTGGGAAAACGGTCAGATATCTATTATCTGACCGTTTTTTATTTAAACTGATCTCAATCCTTGAAAGTAAATTTTTTGTGTCATCACGATATAGCATCGTTTTTAATCATATTTTCGATATTCTCATTTTATATTTATGAACTTTCGCCAATTCGGATTTAGCTTCTTACTGATCATTCCGTGTACTCTGTTCGCGCAAAGCTCTCCGCAATACAGTTCATCTGAGATTAAACTTAGTCTCAAAAAGTTAAATACACTTGGTTCAGTGCTTTACATTGCCGCCCACCCTGATGATGAGAATACGCGCCTGCTGGTATATCTCGCAAAAGAAAAAAATTTCAGAACCGGATATTTGTCCCTTACCCGGGGCGATGGCGGACAGAACCTTATCGGAAATGAGCAGTCTGAATTACTAGGTTTGATACGTACCCAGGAATTACTTGCCGCACGCCGTATGGATGGTGCAGAACAATTCTTTTCCCGCGCGCTTGACTTTGGCTTTTCAAAGAACTCGGAGGAAACATTCAGAATCTGGGATAAGGAGCAGATCCTGGCAGACGCTGTCTGGGTGATCCGCAAGTTCAGGCCTGATATAATAATTACACGGTTCCCTGAAGATGCACGTGCAGGACATGGACAACATGCAGCTTCGGCCATCATCGCCCATGAAGCTTTCCTGGCAGCTGCTGATCCCAAACGCTTCCCCGAACAATTAAAACATGTTCAGCCCTGGCAGGCAAAAAGAATAGTTTGGAATACGTTTAATTTCGGAGGAACAAATACCACATCTGAGGATCAGTTAAAAGTTGATGTGGGAGTTTATAATCCTTTGTTGGGCAAGGGATATGGCGAGATTGCTGCCGAAAGCCGGACAAACCATAAAAGCCAGGGTTTTGGAAGTGCCAGGCAGAGAGGCGAATTCTTTGAATATTTTACTCCCGTGGCAGGCGATGCAGCAAAAAAAGATTTGTTTGAAGATATCAATACCAATTGGAACCGTATTGAAGGCGGAGAGGCTCTTGGACAAATGATTTCAATGGCTAATCGGGACTTTAACCTGGAAGAGCCTTCAAAATCGCTGAATGCCTTGATAAATATTTTAACTGCAACGGAAAAGCTTCAGGATAATTACTGGAAAACTCAAAAAACTGCCGAAGTAAAAGAACTTATTGCAGCTGCTGCCGGATTATGGTTCGAAAGCTATACGCCGAACGCGGTTTACGCTATTGGCGATACTATCAGTGTTACATCTCAGGTATTGCTCAGATCGAAGGCAGATGTAAGCATTCAGAAGATTAGTGGTCAGCTTGTAAATACAGATCTGACAGAGGGAAAGATTAAAAGTGTGGAAAGCTGTATCAATGCCGGAAAAATAACAGAACCCTACTGGCTCAAAGAGAATCATCCTGTGGGAATGTACTTTATTTCAGATCCTCAACTGGTTGGAAACCCGGAAAATCCATCGCCAGCGCAAATTCAATTCACTTTTAAAATAAAAAACAAAGAAATTTCCTATTTGCGTCCTGTCGTTTATAAATATACTGATCAGGTCCGCGGCGAAATATACCAGCCTCTGGTCATCGCCCCGCCGCTAACGGCAAGTATGGGAGATAAAGCTTATGTTTTTGCCGGCAATACATCGAAAACTATCCAGGTGCAATTAAAAAGCTATCGCGATAAAATCAGCGGATCTTTAACTCCCAGCGTCCCGGCAGGCTGGAAAGCAGAGCCGCAAAAAATTGATTTTGAACTTTCGCATAAAGGAGACGAGAAAACAGTGCAGTTTGTTATTACTCCTTCGGATAAGGCTTTGTCAGGCACCTTTTCTGTAACTATTAATACCAGCGGAACGACTTATGATCGTGCGACCAAAGTAATTGATTATGAGCATATTCCGCGTCAAATCTTATTTCCACTGGCTGAAGCACGAATTGAAAGAGTTGACCTGAAGACTGGTGGCAAACGCCTTGGCTATCTGGCAGGCGCCGGGGATCTGATCCCGGAATCTCTGCAGCAGATCGGTTACCAGGTAACAAGCCTGTCGGAAAGCGACTTACTGAACGGGAACCTTAGTCAGTATGATGCAATTATTACCGGCGTAAGAACATATAATGTAAATAACCGGATAGCCATTATCCAGCCGAAACTCATGGAATATGTTAAGAACGGCGGAACATTGCTGGTGCAATACAATGTAAATACTCCGCTGCTCATTCAAAATATTGGCCCTTACCCCTTTAAGATCACACGCGACCGTGTAACCGATGAAAAAGCAAAAGTGATCGTCCTTGCAAAAGATCATCCGGTATTAAACTATCCGAACAAAATAACAGAGAAAGACTTTGAAGGGTGGATACAGGAGAGAGGATTATATTTTACTGCAGATGCCGATCCGAAATACAGCCGCATCCTAAGCATGAAGGATGACGGTGAGCCAGCTAAAGACGGCTCATTGCTGGTTGCTGAGTATGGCAAGGGCAGATTTGTGTACACTTCACTCGCATTTTTCAGGGAATTGCCTGCAGGGATACCCGGAGCATACAGATTATTTGTAAATTTGATTACACGAAAAAAGTCTGATTAATCATGGAAAGTCCAAATCACACCAAAAATTATAACTCCTACTATTACATTCCCGCCTTGATATTAGGCATCCTTACCGGCTGGATTGTTTGGGGTTCAATAGGCTATATTATTTTAGGGGCAGTTTTAGGCTTGCTTACTGCAGCATTCTGGCTAAACGTAGTGGAACATCATAATGAAGAAGCCTGATCAGGATCTTCCGCCTTTTGTCAGGACCTGGAACCAGTTCTATTATCTTTTGATCATATGGCTGGTACTACTGATCGTCCTGTTTTATATATTCACTAAAACCTTTGAATGAGCGGGATCGACTGGTTAGTCCTTTTTGCTACACTGCTTATAATTGTTGTTTACGGCATTTATAAAAGCAGGGGAACAGATAATATCGCTGGCTTCCTTCTCGGTAATAAATCTTTCCGCTGGTACCATGTCACCCTTTCCGTGATGGCAACGCAAGCCAGTGCTATCACTTTTCTTTCAGCCCCGGGCCTGGCTTTCTCATCCGGGATGTCATTTGTACAGTTTTATTTTGGCCTGCCTCTGGCTATGATCGTCTTATGTATCACCTTTGTACCCATATTTCACAGGTTAAAGGTTTATACCGCTTACGAATTCCTTGAAAAACGATTTGATCTCAAGACAAGGGCATTAACGGCTTTTTTATTCCTTGTTCAAAGAGGATTGTCTACAGGTATCACCATTTATGCCCCTTCCATTATTCTTTCAACGATCCTGGACATTGATACCACCTACACAACCATCTTTATTGGCAGCCTGGTCGTTATTTATACTGTTTATGGCGGTACAAAAGCAGTATCCTACACGCAGATGCTTCAGATGAGTGTTATATTTTCAGGCCTTTTTGTTGCAGGCATCATGGTTGTTTACCTGCTTCCGGAGAGTGTAGGATTTGGTAAAGCCCTTCAGATCGCAGGTAAGATGGGGCGTACGAATGCAATCGACTTTTCTTTCGACTGGAATAATCAATACACCGTCTGGAGTGGTTTAATAGGTGGATTTTTTCTTCAGCTTTCCTATTTCGGTACGGATCAGAGTCAGGTGGGCCGTTATCTTACCGGATCCTCTGTAAGTCAGAGCCGGCTCGGATTGCTGATGAACGGCCTGGTGAAGATCCCCATGCAGTTTATGATCCTGATGATCGGTGTATTGGTATTTACATTCTATCAGTATCACCAGCCCCCGGTATTTTTCAACAGTTATGAGCTGGGGAAGCTTGAAAACAGTCCGTATGCTGTTGAATTGGAAACTATCAAGACCGACTATGCAGATGCGTTTAAAGAAAAGCAAACCCAGGTTAATCGCCTGGATGCGGCATTGGATGCCAATGACGAGGATGCCATCAACTCACAAAGGATCATTCTAAAAAGCGCCGATGAAAAAACCAAGGCTATTAAAAAACAGGCAGTTGACCTGATGCAAAAGAATGATCCTGAAGCTGATACAAATGATAATAATTACGTTTTTCTAAGCTTTGTTACCCGATACCTTCCAAGGGGCCTGATTGGATTACTTATAGCGATCATTTTCCTGGCTTCTATGGGATCAACCGCCAGCGCTTTAAATTCCCTGGCTTCCACCACGGTTATCGATATTTATAAACGCCTTATAAACAACCGTGGCTCAGATGAAAAATACTTATCAGTCTCACGATGGGCCACTATTGGCTGGGGATTCTTCTGTATTTTGATGGCTCTTTATGCAAGCAAGATGGGTAATTTAATAGAAGCAGTGAATATTTTAGGCTCACTGTTCTACGGCACAATCCTGGGGATCTTTATTGTTGCTTTTTATCTTAAAAAGATAGGTGGTTCTGCCACATTCATTGCCGCGCTCATCACTGAGCTTATTGTTTTCACATGCTGGATGGCGAATATTATGGCCTTTTTGTGGCTGAATGTGGTAGGTTGTG
>CAYHRC010000237.1:0-4947 GCA_964358565.1 uncultured Sphingobacterium sp.
AGTTTCATTGACAGCTCAACATCCCTGACCAGGGAATCGGCCGAAAAATGGCTTATGCCAGGCATGGCATCAATGCCATGAACGATATTTTTTCCGGGAACAACAAAATAAGGATATATGAACATATCCTTTGAAAGCCTTGTTTCAGCAACCATCTCACGTAAAACCGGCGATTTTCTTAACCTTCTTGGACGTATTAACATATCCTATTAAATTTAAATGATTTATGGAGATCTTAGTAATCCAGTGCAAAAACAGCCTCAGCCAGCCCCATTTCATCAGGTGAATAAGGCAGAGTATACTTAACTCCCATCTCGGTAAACTTTTTACCGGTTGATTGACCAATACAGATCACCTGCTGATCAGGCTCGAGTAAATTATTAACAAAATACGATTCTACATTGGAAGGACTAGTAAAGATAAGCACTTCAGCAAATGACTGAGCAACATCATCATCACTGACGGTTTCATAAACTGTAAGTTCGATAATCTTCGTATTAGCAGAGAGGGCCTTTTGTATGGTTCTTAATGATCCCTTAGCACTTGGAAACAGGACATGAGTGCCATTTGCAAGTTTGGCAAATTCCCTGGCGATATCCTTTGTATCAATTCCCTCTTCCTCGCCATTAAATTCCGGCTTCTTCCCAAAATAGCGAAGTGCATCCTCTGAACCTCTTCCAAGGACACCAAATTTTGCCTTCTTAGGCAACTTGGGATCCAGTCTGAAGAAGTATTCTATAGCGTTTTTACTGCTAAAAAATACCCAGTCAATATTTCTTAATATATAGGAATCGAGTTTATTGATAGATGGAAATGTTTTAATCAGAGAGCGGCCCTCTATCGTAATTTTATGTTTTTCAAGAGCATTCCTCAGATAGCTCGATTCAGAAAGCTCACGGGTAATGAAAACATTTTTCGGGAACTTTCGGCCGGGCGCAAATTTAGATACAATTTTTTCGGCAAGTCCATGAGTGGTTTTTGTTTGAAGGAAAAGCCGGTCCGGAAAATCTTCACCATCGTCTGCCTTGGAAGTCCATACCTGGTATAAAGGGCCATCTTTGCGGCAATAACATCCCAGAGGCATCTGACAACCTCCATTAAACATATTCAGCACCTTGCGTTCAACTCCGATTTGTTCGGCAACACCGGGATGGTTTAAGGCCTGTAATTCCTGGAAAAGCTGGGTATCGCTTCCTCGGATCTGAAGAGCAAGAACACCCTGGGCCGGGGCCGGGATCAGTTCCACAGGCTCTATTTCCTCTACATAAAATTCACTGAGGTCAATCCCAAGGCGATGTACACCTGCCTTAGCGATCATAATGGCATCGTAATCCTCATCACGTAATTTCTGGATCCTGGTTGGAACATTTCCTCTCAGATCTTCAATTTCAAGATCAGGACGAACTGCTAAAAGCTGGGCTTTACGCCTGTTGGATGAGGTCCCCACCATTCCACCAAACTTAACAGAAAGTTTTTGCTGAGGTTCAACACAATCCTTTAAGATAATCAATAACTCGGCAGGGTCTTCCCTGTCAGAAATGGCAGCAATAATTAGTCCTGCAGGATTATTGGTAGGCAGATCCTTATGTGAATGCACAGCCAGATCAATGGTACCATTCAGAAGCTCCTCTTCAAGCTCCTTGGTAAAAAAACCCTTGCCTTCAAGTTTATCGAAACTAAGATTTAATATTTTATCACCCTGGGTTTTGATGATCTTCAATTCTGAATCAAGGCCAATTTCCTTCAATTGCCCCATGACAAAATTAGCTTGCCAGAGAGCAAGGTCACTGCCACGTGTACCAATTATAATTTTAGACTTTATAGTATCCGCAGGCGAATGATCGGGCATATTAAATAAAATTGTGGATTTTTCTTCCGAAGGGTAAAATTAACCAAAATGATTGGCATCACTCCAGCTTTAGCTATTATTTATCATGATATCCTTTGCCATTAACATTGGAACACTGATATATTTCTTCTCCATATAATCCATCACTTTTGCTAAAACTTCGCGGGAACTTTCGTCCATGCCTCCAATCTCATTAGCAAAAATATGATCAATTGCTGTGCTCCTGATCTCCTTAATCTTTTCAGGCACCTCACGCATCGCTATTTCAATCCTTCTTTGTCTCAGAACAGGCTTAAAGTCCTCAATGTTCTGATCGATGATACGTTCGGCGAAAATAAGTTCCTCATACCTGTCCTTTAAGTTACTGTTTGCGATTTCCTGCAAACTATACACATCAATAAAAGTTAAGGGATTTTTTTCAAGCACTTCAGGACATGTGTCATTAGGGACGGCAAGATCAACGATCACTTTTTTTGAAATATCACCATTTAAAAGAGATTGATAGATCTCATTGGTAATAATTGGTTCGGTAGCGCTGGTACAGGTAATGATGACATCAAAGCCTTCCTTATATGTTTTCAGATCTTCAAGCCCGAATGCCTTCCCGCCCAATTCATTAGCTAAAAGCTCTGAATTAGCAAGAGTGCGGTTAAAAATGGCAAAATTGGAGAATTTATGCTTTTGCAGGTATTTAGAAATATTCTGATTGGTTTCGCCTGCACCGATAATCAAAATGCGAGCCTTTGTGCACATATTCAGTTCCCTGAGCTTGCGGTAAGCCAGTGAAACAACTGATATGGGTTTACGTGCTATACCCGTATTAGTATAAACTTCTTTTGCAGTTTTAACGACCCTGTTCATCACAAGCCGTAAATAATCGCCTGTAAAACCGGCTGCCCGGCATGTTTCATATGCCTTACGGACCTGGGTAAGGATCTGCTTCTCACCTACCACGAGACTTTCTAATGAGCATGAAATACGAAGCAAATGGTTAAGTGCTTCAATGTCTTCATACACAGAAACCTGACTAGCAAAATAATCTATCCGTTCCTGGGGAATTGGTAAATTAAGCGCCTGGATAAATTCTTTTACAAATTCAGTGCTTAAATTCTGCTCAGCTGTGAATATAAATTCAACCCTGTTGCATGTACCGATGTAGAAAATCTCAGGAATATCGAACTTCTGTCTTACGCTATTTAAACTGCATCCGAGAGTTTCGTTGCAGATCACAAATTTTCCCAAATCTTTGAGATCAATGTGTTTGTACGTAAAGGCAATAACTTTTAAATATTTCAAGTTTCTGAGTTCCTAAGTAAAATACCTCAACAAATGTAGCGAATAAGAGATTTTGTATATGTCACCTCTTTGTAAACAGAGGCATTTAGACAGATTATAAATAACCTGTTTTTTGTGATTCTCCTCACAATATATTGTGTTTAGAATCACGATATTTAGAAAATGTATCATTTACGCCTCATTATGTAGGTTAAAATTAATAATCACACCAAATATCCCCAAAAACGTTTATAGTGCATGATCATCAAACAAACTTTTACAATCCCCGGAGCAGCAGGTAAACCGATCCTTATTGACCTTACTTATAAAACCAGCAATGAACATGCAGCATTAATTATTTTTGTTCATGGCTTCAAAGGATTTAAGGATTGGGGAACGCACAATTTGGTTGCAGATTATTTTGTGGCCCAGGGATTCAGATTCCTGAAATTTAACTTTTCCCATAATGGCACTACGCCAGAAGATCCGGTCGACTTTGTAGATCTGGGGGCTTTTGGCGACAATACATTCACCAAAGAATTTGAAGATCTTAATCAGGTGATCACATTCGCCCAAAGCGGGAAAGAGTTTGCGGCATCTTCATCCATATATCTTTTAGGGCATAGCCGCGGTGGAGGAACAAGCATTATACAGGCAGCAAACGATTCCAGGATTGATAAGCTGGTAACATGGGCGGCTGTATCTGATTTTAGCAGCCTTTGGAAAAAAGAAGATGAGGAGGAATGGAGGAAAAAGGGAGTGATCTTTAGTTATAACACACGCACAAAACAATATACACCCTTAAAAATTGACCTGCTTCACGATTTGGAGAAACATCCCCGCCAATATAATATTCTGCTTGCCGCAGAGCGGATGAAGAAACCATGGCTGATCATTCATGGCGATCAGGATGAGAATGTGCTCCTGGAACAGGCTGAAAAATTGAAGCAAAGAGCACCTCAGGCAGAATTATTTATTGTTCCACATGCCAATCATGTGTTTGGAGCTGCACATCCGTATACTAAAGAGGATTTACCGCTGGAATTACAGCTGATCTGCGAAAAAAGTGCTGAATTTCTGAAACGGTCAGAATAAAAATAATCCCCTAATTGATTACCTCAGGGTCAAGCCAGTTTCCGTCTTCACGGATGATCGCTATAAGCTCATCAAGGGCATTTTCATTATTGACATTTTTCTTCACGACTTGTTTACCGCGATACAGGGTGATCTTACCCGGACCGGTACCTACATAACCGTAATCGGCATCAGCCATCTCTCCCGGACCATTCACAATACATCCCATGATACCGATCTTAAGTCCTTTAAGATGATCTGTACGGCTGCGGATCATTTGGGTAGTGATCTGCAGATCAAATAAAGTTCTTCCACAGCTTGGACAGGAAATATATTCAGTTTTAGATATCCGCGAACGCGTAGCCTGTAATATCCCAAAAGAAGTCGTAAGAATAACTTTCATTGGAATATCCGGTGCATCTGCCCATATGCCATCACCAAAACCATCAAGTAAGAGGCCGCCAATATCAGTAGCTGCATAAAGCTGAAAATCAGTTGCCTGCGGAAGGGTCGTGAAATTCTGAAACCCGCTTTCTGAACCGATCAGGCTATAAGATCTTTTGATGATCACCGGGATCTCCAGTTCCATCTCCATAAGCTGAAAGAATGCCTGTCGCTGATCCTGTAATCCGCAAACTGATTCTGTTTCCAGAACGAATACCAGAGTATCATCAAGCGGGATATTTTGAAAAATATCCGATCTGATATCAGAATTGGAGAGCCTTAACAAATTCAATGCATGGTCGCGC
>CAYHRC010000238.1:0-2460 GCA_964358565.1 uncultured Sphingobacterium sp.
GAAGGATTTTTTGAATCTGCTGAAGACATATCTAAACATGCAAATCAGGGTTATTTCGTTGTATCAAATAGTAACAAACTGCTTCCCGGCGATATTAAATTCAGGGATTTAAATCAAGACGGAAAAGTTAACAATGGTAAAAACACATTGGATGATCCGGGAGATCAGTCCATTATAGGAAATTCTTCCATCAGATATCCATATGGTATTACCGGAGATCTGGGCTGGAATAACTTCTCATTATCATTCTTTTTCCAGGGTATAGGCAAAAGAGATTGGTATCCATCAACAGAAGCAGCATATTTCTGGGGACAATCCAACCGTCCTTACAGCTTTTTACCTGCATTCAATCTGAATCGCTGGACTGTGGAGAACCCTGACCCCAATGCTTACTTCCCGCGTTACAGGGGCTACTCTGCATTATCCGGAACAAGAGAGCTGGCAGTTAAACAGACACGATATCTTCAAAATGCAAGTTATATCCGTTTGAAGAATTTGACCGTTGGGTATTCATTACCATCACGAATCACAAATAAACTAAAGATATCCTCTTTCAGAGCGTATATAACGGGCCAGAACTTATGGACATACTCCAAAATGTTTAAGGTTACTAAAAACTTCGACCCGGAGGTTATTGAAGGATCTGATCCTGAGATTAACGCCGGTGGCGGAGATGGATTTTCATATCCGATGCAAAAGAGTTTTACCCTGGGTATTAACCTGGGTATCTAAGACAAATTTTACATAAATCTTAAAATGCAAAAATATGTATAAGAAAAAAATTGCTTTATTGTTAATTGTACTATTGACGGTAACGTCCTGTAAAAAATATCTCGACCTGAAGCCGATCGATAAGCTTACACCGGAACAGGCTTTTGCAAATGAAAATAATCTTCAGCTTTATGTTAATTCCTTTTATGACCAGATGCTGCCTAGCGGGCCGGCCATCTATCAGGGAGATGTTATGTCGGATATCACTGTGCCCAATGCTGTACCCAACTATATCGGAGGAAGGTTAAGCAGTCAGGATGCCACTGGCTGGACCTGGGGTGATCTTAGAAACATCAATTATTTTCTTGAAAACTATAATAACCCTGCTATTCCATTGAAAGCACGAAACCATTATGCAGGTATTGCCAGGTTTTTCAGGGCTTATTTCTACTATCAAAAGGTTAAGCAATTCGGTGATGTGCCATGGTATGGAAATACACTGAATGTAGAAGATAAGGATCTGTATAAGGGTCGTGATTCCCGTAGTCTTGTCATGGATTCTGTTCTGGCTGATATTGATTTTGCAAGCAATAATATCTACAGCACCAAAGACAATTCAAGCACCCGGATCAGTAAATGGGTAGCTCTTGCATTAAAATCACGAATATGTCTTTTTGAAGGAACATTTAGAAAGTATCATCCTGAAGCTGCATTAACATCAACAGCTGATAAATGGTTACAGGAAGCTGCAAATGCATCAGACTTGCTGATCAAAAGCGGACAATACAGGTTACAGAATACCGGGAACACCAGTACAGATTATCGCTCCCTATTCATCAGTGAAAATCCTGTATCCAGCGAAGTATTATTATCCGCAGTTTACAACAACTCCTTAAAAAAATGGCACAATGCAGCATGGTGGTTTAATAGTGCAACTTTGGGGGCACGTTTAGGCCTGGATAAAAAATTCATTAATACCTATCTTAATTTAGACGGGAGCCGATTTACTGATGTTTCTGGCTACAATACAATGGAATTCCGGAATGAAGTGAAAAACAGAGACAAACGATTACAGCAAACAATAAGGATGGGTAATTATAAAAGAACAGATGGATCCCCAGCCCCTCCTGATTTTACAGTAACCTATTCGGGTTATCAAATACAAAAATTTTCAATGGATGATAAGTACTTTGATACCAGAACAGAAAGTTATAATTCCATTCCAATTGTAAGATACGCCGAAGTGCTGCTTAACTATGCGGAAGCAAAAGCAGAACTGGGAACTTTTACTACCGCAGACTGGAACCTAACGATTGGAGCACTGAGAAACCGTGCCGGTATTACCAATACAGCTATGCCTGTAACTCCTGACATATATTTACAATCCCAGTTTTTCCCGGACGTTACCAATGTTGCTTTGTTGGAGATCAGAAGGGAAAGAGGTATTGAATTTGCTGCCGAAGGTTATCGTTATGATGATCTTCGCCGCTGGAAAGCAGGTAAACTGCTCGAAAAAGTTTATGAAGGCATATATGTTCCGGGCAAAGATCAGCTCCTGGACTTGAATGAGGATGGTAAACCTGATGTTAGCTTTGTAGATAAAGTACCGGCAAATCGGGTTAGCGGGGTTACTTATTTTGTGCTCGACAATAATTCATCCAGGTTATCACAAGGTAATAAAGGGAACCTCATATGGCTTAGCAATACTCCTAAGACATACACGGAGAAACATTACTTATACCCTATACC
>CAYHRC010000238.1:2560-4927 GCA_964358565.1 uncultured Sphingobacterium sp.
CCAAACACCCGGAAAGATAAAAGGAGGAGAAAAGGTCTTATTACCCAATGGCTGGTTATTAAGTCCGGTTGGGAGGTCTGTACAATTGGGTGATTTACCTTTAAATCTCCAGGTTTCGCATAATAAAAAGTTGATTGCTGTTACCAATAATGGCCAAAGCACACAGTCCATCCAATTGATTGATGCCAAAACTGAGAAAATTACAGATGAAAAAATAATTGATAAAGCCTGGTATGGCTTGCAATTCAATGACAAGGACAATAAGCTCTATGCTTCAGGAGGAAATGATAACATCATTTTAATTTATCCTATCGAGAATAAGAAACTGCTCCAACCAGACACCATTCATTTAGGAAAACCGTGGCCTGTTAAAATAAGTCCAACCGGGCTTGCTGTTGATGATCAAAACCAATTATTATATGTGGTGACTAAAGAGAATAACAGCCTCTACATTATTGATCTTAAAACCAAAAAAAGCGTAAAGAAGATTGATTTAGGTTCAGAAGCATATTCCTGTGTACTTTCACCAGATGCAGCAACGCTGTATATCTCTCTTTGGGGAACAAATAAAGTTGCTATTCTGGATACCAAAAAAAGGCAGATCACAGACAGCATCTCTTCCCAATACTCTCCGAATGAATTATTATTGAATAAAAAGGGAAATTATTTGTTTGTGGCCAATGGCGGTGATAATTCTGTATCTATTATCAATACACAAACAAAAAAAGTAGTAGAGGTTATTTCTTCTGCGGTTCATCCAACTCAATTAACAGGTTCTACCCCCAATGGCCTTGCTTTGTCGGAGGATGAGCATACACTTTACATAGCCAATGCTGATAATAATTGCCTGGCGGTTTTTAATGTCTCAAAAATAGGGGAGAGTACGAGTAAAGGTTTCATTCCGACTGGCTGGTATCCAACAAATGTAAAATATTGCTCAAACAGAATTTGGGTGGCCAACGGAAAAGGTTTCACCAGTATGGCCAACCCTCAGGGTCCTCAGCCTGCTAGTATATCAGACGATAGTGAATTACATAAGGGCTCAAGCCCAGACAAAAGACTTCAATATATCGGGGGCTTGTTTAAAGGAACTTTATCCATCATTGATAAGCCTGAAGAAGCTTCATTGAAAAACTATACTCAAATGGTATATGATAACACACCATTTAACAAAAAACATCAGGCTCCTTCCCAAGGTAACCCTATTCCTTTTAAGCAGGGTGAGGTGAGTCCCATTAAGTATGTTTTTTATATTATAAAAGAAAACAGGACTTACGACCAGGTTCTGGGTGATGTTAAAAAAGGAAACGGCGATCCCGAACTTTGCTTATTTCCTGAAAAGGTTACTCCGAATATTCATGCTTTGGCTGATGAATATGTATTGCTGGATAATTTTTATGTGGATGCAGAAGTGAGTGCGGACGGGCATAACTGGAGTATGGGGGCTTATGCGAATGATTATGTAGAGAAAACATGGCCAACTCAATATGGGAAACGTGGTGGGGGTGGAGACTATGGCGGAAACAGGAAAATTACTTATCCGAAGGATGGTTTCATTTGGGATTATTGTAAAAGAGCAGGAGTAAGTTACCGTAGTTATGGTGAATTTACAGATGGAAAAACTACAGTTACGCCAACATTGGAAGGACATTTCTGTGCAGGGTTTCCATCCTTTAATTTTGCTATAAAGGATACTTCACGTTATTCAATCTGGATGAAGGATTTTGATCAATTGCTTGCCAAAGGCGAAGTTCCGCAGTTTAATACAATAAAATTTCCTAATGATCACACCAGCGGACAACAGAAAGATAGAATTTCTCCGACATCCGCAGTAGCAGATAATGATCTGGCGGTAGGTTTATTTGTTGATCATCTTTCGCACAGCAAGATCTGGAACCAGTCTGTAGTTTTTATTTTGGAAGATGACGCTCAAAATGGCCCTGATCATGTAGACGCACATCGTTCTCCTGCTTTAGTGATAAGTCCTTATACCAAAAGAAACCAGGTGGTTAGTACTATGTATTCCACTAGCGGATTTTTGCGTACTATGGAATTGATTTTGGGTCTTCCGCCAATGAGCCAGTATGATGCTGCGGCTACACCTTTATATGATTGCTTTACTTCAACTCCGAATTTTACTCCCTACCTCCACAAAAAAGCTATGGTTGATCTTGACATCAGAAATCTTGCCGATAACCAAAGCTCGAAGATTTCTGAATCTTTCAGTTTTGCTAAAGAAGATGATGCTCCCGACCTGGAACTGAATCAGGTGATCTGGAAATCGGTAAAAGGAGAGGATGCAGTAATGCCCGCTCCAAGAAGAAGCGCATTTGTCATATCCGAAAAGAAAAAAAAAGATGATGATTA
>CAYHRC010000239.1:0-4900 GCA_964358565.1 uncultured Sphingobacterium sp.
TAGGAACTGATGATTATACCCGCGAAGAAGTGCAGTTAATGCGTATTAAATTTTTATCGGAACTAGGAAACTGATGATAGAGAATATTCCCCAGATCAGGCACACCAAGACAAATAATTTTTTTCTCATGGCAGGCCCCTGTGTGGTCGAAGGCGAAGATATTGTATTAAGAATAGCAGAGCGGATAGTTTCTATCACTGATAAGCTTCAGATACCATTCATCTTCAAAGGCTCGTATCGTAAAGCGAACCGTTCCCGCCTTGATTCATTTACCGGCATCGGAGATGAAAAGGCCCTTAAGATTCTTGCTAAAGTTAGCAGTGAATTTGGTATCCCTACTGTAACTGATATCCATGAAAGCGATGAAGCAGCAATAGCAGCGGAGTTTGTGGATGTTTTACAGATCCCCGCATTTTTGTGCCGGCAGACAGACCTGCTAATAGCTGCCGCTAAAACTGGTAAAACTGTTAATGTAAAAAAGGGACAGTTTCTCTCCGCAGGTTCTATGAAATTTGCAGTCGAAAAAATTCAGGATACAGGTAATCCCAATGTAATCCTTACCGACCGCGGTAATACATTCGGATACCAGGACATCATTGTAGATTTCCGCGGTATTCCGGAAATGAGAAGCTTTGGCGTGCCTGTAGTAATGGACTGTACACATTCCTTGCAACAACCCAATCAGCCTGGCGGTGTAACAGGAGGGAAACCAGCTCTGATCGAAACTATTGCAAAAGCCGCCATTGCGGTCGGTGCCGATGGATTATTTATAGAAACACATCCTGATCCCTCTGCTGCCAGGTCGGATGGCGCCAATATGCTCCATTTAGATCATCTGGAGAATTTACTAAATAAATTGATCCGGATAAGGCAGGCAATTATATAATATCTGTTCCAGGAAACCGGTATTTATTCCGGGAAAATTATCCGGAATAAATATTTTTAAGGAGCCATTGCACACTGGAAGCAGGATCTTCCATCTTTTGCGCTCCATCCTGCTCAATAAACGTATGCCTGACACCTGAAAGCTGGGAGTTGGCATATATATATTTAAAATCAACTATACCATTACCTACAGGACAGGGCTTGCCGGTATTTTTATCAAGATCTTTAACATGCCATAGTGGGAAACGACCGGGATTTTGCTTGAACAGAGCTACAGGATCTTTGCCTGCAGCCGTTGCCCATGCAAGGTCAAGTTCCATGAATACTTTATCCTTGTCAGTGTGGCTTAGAACATATTCAAAAGCGCTGGTGCCTTCAATGTTATCAAATTCCGACTGATGATTATGATAGGCGAATTTCATCCTGTTTTTCGAGGCAGCTTCACCTGCAGCCACAAATATTTCAGCCGTTTTTTTTATTTCATCTAAATTGGCGATAGAAGAGCTTGAACAAACAACCCAGCTGCAGCCTCCTTCAGCTGCTTCATCAACAATTTGCTGAAGATTATCCCTGAGATTACGTGAACCTGGTCTTGATGGTAAGGCCGATGAGGTTCTTGGAAGGCCGCCAACATGATTTCCTATCCATTTCATACCCAGATCATTTGTCATAGCAGCAAAATCCCTTGCTTTATGACCATAATATAAACCACCGGCACCAGTAGCTGTTTCCAGTTCCTTAATACCCATATCAGCGATCTGTTTAAGTACAGCGGCCGTATCTGCACCTGGCTTGTTCAGTAAAAAGCCGAGAGTGTAAACCTGCAAGCCTATTGGTGGATATTTCCAGGCATTTTTACTCAATGAATGGCCAAAGGCCCATCCCGGAAGCATACTTGCGAAAGCGAGGGCTCCTGCATTTTTTAAAAAAGATCTTCTTTTAGACATATTCTGATTAATTAATTTTATTTGTTCTTATTAATTTGGTAAAACTGATACTTTATATCCCACTTAAACTTCTTACCAGGTAATGCTTTGATCTTGATAAAGGGCTCAGGGCTAAGTGTAGTAGGAACAGACCAGTACATGAAATTCGACATTGGCCGGTCGGAAGTGATCCTTACAGCAGCACCGGTTTTACTATTCTCAATCCGGAAGTCATAATCTCCAACGCTCTCTCCGCCAAGTCCTTTAGGATACTCCATTGTACTTTCACCTTTTTTTAAATCTCTTAAATATCGCATTTGCTTACCACTGAATGTTATCAGCTCCTTTTTCGCCGCTTCGCTTTTTATTTCGAAAGGTAAAGTAACCGAGAAATCCGGCCCGGTTGTCTGATTATCCATCACGAAGAAATTATGGTCGAATACATTAGTTTCGATTGTCTTTTTGCCTGTATTTTTCAGACTATGTTCAAGGATAAGCTCAGGCTTCCCTTTTACTAATTTAAGTGTTTTCTTATAGATATAGGAATAGCCTGTCTCATCCTGAAGCTCATGGGTAAATTCTACCCGGTTTTTCTTGCTTTTAACTTTCCAGGTACCAGCATTAACTATTTCAAAAGGTCTTGAAAAGCGGTAAGGATCAGTATTCACTTTACGAAGTGTTCCAATTCCGATTTTAAGGAATGTACTGCCCGGTACCGCATCATCATATCCTATTGGATCAAATGCTTCTACAGGTCCGGTGATAGCATCATGTTTTAACGGGTCATGTTGGGCATACCATTGACCAAAATATTCATGACCACCATACGTCAAACTGGAAACAATACCTGCCCAATCGAATCTGGTTCCACGATAGAAGCCAGATTGTGAATCTGGCAGATAAAGCCGGGCTTCAATTATGCCATTTGAAACAGATGCTTCAGGAAACTGGGCAAAGGTTTGAATGCTGGTTAAAAATAGGATAGTAAAGATGGTATGCTTTTTCATATTGTAGAAATTCGTTGGCCGGATAATCCGGCATGATTCATATTATTATGGTCTGATAAGTGTCCCGTCGGCTTTTCTGACCTGCCAGTTGGATTTTGTTCCGATGGGATATTTTGCCGCTTCTTTCTCATTGATATCAACACCGAGGCCGGGAACTTCGTTAACCGACATATAGCCATTCTTCATAGTTGGACATCCTGGAAATACTTCCTGAAGCTTATCTGAAAAACGTACAGCCTCCTGAATGCCAAAATTCCACACGGCGAGATCGATATGAGCATTTGCAGCATGGCCCACAGGTGAAACATCTCCCGGACCATGCCATGCAGTTTTGACATTAAACCACTCTCCAAGTCGGGCAACTTTCATTGCAGGGGTAATCCCCCCGATCTGGGAGATGTGGATCCTGATATAATCAAACCACTGGTTGACCATGGGGAGCTTAAATTCATTTATATTATTAAATAACTCGCCCATAGCAATCGGCACGCTTGTACTGGCCCGAAGTTGTTTAAACCATTCCATGTTTTCAGGAGAAAAAGGGTCTTCAATAAAGAAAGGATGATATTGCTCCAGTTGTTTGATCATATTGATAGCATCCATAGGCTGTACCCTTTCATGGATATCATGCAAAAGTTCAACATCTTCTCCGCACTGTTTTCTTACGGTTTCAAACATTTTTGGAACAGATCTTAAATAAGTCCTGTCGTCCATAAATGCATCCGTTGCCCCGCCAAATCCGGCTTCTTTAAAATCCGGTTTTGTGGGACTTACACCCACTGCTCCATAGCCTCCCTGTTGTATCCTGACGTATTTATAACCTTCTTCTATAAATTTCTTTACACTTTCAGCCACTGCTTCAGGTGTATTTCCGCTTGCATGCGAATAACAGGGAACTGCAAAGCGAACTTTTCCGCCAAGTAGCTGGTAAACAGGCATATTGGCCCGTTTACCCTTTATATCCCATAAGGCCTGATCAAGACCGCTTAAAGCATTATTTAATACCGGGCCATTCCGCCAGTATGAACTGACATAAGCGCCCTGCCACATATCTTCAATGTTGTCAACATACTTTCCAACACAAAAATCATTCAGATAACTATTTATAGCAGCAACCACAGCCACAGCCCTTTGGGTAAAGGTTGAACATCCGAGGCCATACAGTCCGGGCTCTGTAGTTTCAACCTTAACAACGATCAGATTTGATCCGCTTGGAGCGGTAGCAATGGCTTTCACGCTTTTGATTTTTAAGGGGGCCATGCCTTTTGCATAAGATGGAAGCGGAGACTCTGCAGCAACAGCGCCGGGTATATCTCCAAACATTCCTAAAACACCCGCCGTTGAGCCAAGCCCGAGAATTTTTAAAGCGTTCCGCCGTTCAGCGTTATATTGATCTTTCGTGTTCTTCATTATTTCTGACATTAAAATTGGTAACCCACTAAATATACTTTTAAGATAATTATTTTCCTGGATTATTGGCTAAGAGCAGACAGGAGGTCCCGATTTATCCGGTGCTAAACATCAGCGGATTTAATGTAGATCCTGAAAAGTCTGAGCGCCAAATTATTATGCCTGGAGCTCTTCTAAATGGGATCGTCGGTGCTTAAACCCTGTGGTAATCTGCCCTCCAGTTTTTGATATCCTGTTTAATTGCTTTTGAGGAAAGGTTTTCTTTTAAAGCACGCTGTGTAAGCCCTGGAAATTCTTCATCAGAAGCAAAACGTAAGGCAACGATCTGGTCGATGCGAAGGTCCGCTGGAAGTGTTTTTCCTGTAAGCAGATAATGTCTGAAGTTCTCTTCAGCACGAATGGCCCTGTCCTGTGCTTTTAAAGGAAAGAGGCGTACGTAAGCATACGTCATGGATGCTGATATAAACAGCAATACGATCAGGCTTGCTGAATATAAATTGTCGTTGTTCCATGAGCGGAAAAGATTGTTGACTGAGCCGATCAGTCCTGCCAATAATAATACAAGCAGCACCCGGTGAAAGCCAGGTACAATACGGCTGTGGTTTTGATAATTTTGTTCCATATAATTAATTTTTAGTTATTATAAATTCCGTTCTCCGGTTATTTTTACGG